>DAOUGF010000562.1:0-17620 GCA_034429295.1 Chloroflexaceae bacterium | reverse complement strand
CGAGATGGCGCCAGCGGCGGAACATGGTAAGATAAGGGCGCAGCGGGCGCCTACGGGGAAGGCGGCGATGGAAATCTTCAACATACATCTCTTCGAGTTTCTGCTGATCGCTGGGCTGGCGCTGGTGGTCTTTGGGCCAGAGCGGCTGCCTGAGATCGGCCGTTTCATCGGCCAGCAGGTGGCCCGCTTCCTCGCCTGGCAGCAGCAGTCGCCCGAGCTCAAGATGCTCAACGAGGTGCGGAGCGACTTCGAGCGGGAGATCGCCAGCCTGCGGGACGAACTGGTGCGTACCCGCAACCAGCTCGATATCCGCAGCGACGTGGACGCCATCCGCGAGGAGCTGCGCCCGATGCTCGATCTTAAGGGCACTCTGAAACGGGAGACGCCATCCGCCGGGAATGGGGCCCCCGCGGCGCAGGCAAAGGCCCCTACCGCTCAGGCCAATCCTCCCGCCGCCGCGCCGGCGACTGCCGAGGGTTCCACGCCCCCGGCCGCCCCTCCGGCTGATGCGCCGAGCCCGCAACCCGCCTCGCCTGCCCCCGAGCAGCCGCTGGATACAGGATCGGCCGCCCCGACGGTCGAGGCCCAGGCGCCGGCGAGCCCGCCCGCAGATCCACTGAGCCGCACCGAGCCCACGAGCGTGCTCGGCCCACCTCGGCCCGTCGCCACCAACGGGCCGCTCGACCAGCCGCTCGACGTTCGCACGGAGGAGCTCGTTGCGAGCGATCAGCAGCCCCACGAGGCGTCGGAGCCGGCGGACGCTACGGCTCTGGATTGGGACCGGGCCGACGACCCGGAGCGCGAGCAGCTGCTGCGGCGGCTGGATGAGCTCACAGCGCAGCTCCATGCCCTGGTGAGTGAGCTGCAGGGACGCGGCGTTATCGGTGCAGATTGGCGGCAACCCGCGCCGCCCGAGCAGGAGACGTTGTCGCGATGATCGGCCAGAAGACAAGCTCCACAACCCCAGTCCCCGACGAAGAGCAGGGGATGAGCCTGATCGAGCACCTGATGGAGCTGCGCATGCGGCTGGTGCGCGCCGGGCTCGCCGTGATCCTCGGGCTAGTCGTGGGCGTGGTGCTGGTGCTGCCCGAAGGGCCGGTGCGGCTAATCGACATTATCATCCTGCACTTCGTGCCCGCGGATAACCCGTACCCGCCGTTCAGCGCGATCGGCACCGCGGAGCAGTTCACCAGCTATATGACGGTGGCACTGGCCCTCGGCGTGGTCTTCGCCATGCCGGTGATCGTCTACCAGCTGCTGGCCTTCATTGTGCCTGGCCTCACCGACAAGGAGCGGCGCATCCTCTTCATGGCGCTGCCCTTCGTCACCTTCTTCTTCCTCGGTGGGCTGGCCTTCGGCTGGTTCATCACAGCGCCGGCAGCCATCCGCTTCCTGATCGGCTTCTCGGGCTCCGAGCTGATCCAGGCCCAGCCGGCTATCTCCGACTTCCTCAGCACGGTCACTACGCTGCTGCTGATCAACGGCGTGGTCTTCGAGTTGCCGGTGATCATCTACGTGCTGGCGTTCCTCGGCGTGGTGACGGCGCAGCAGCTCGGCAAGTACCGGCGCTTCGCCATCGTCGCCGTGGTGATCATCGCCGCGCTGATCACGCCGACGGGCGACCCGATCAACCTGATGCTGCTCGCGGTGCCGATGTACCTGCTCTACGAGGTCGGAGTGCTTCTGGCGCGATTCGTGCCGAAGCGGGCGTGAGGAGAGAATACAGCCTGCGCGATGGGGCACATCTCCGCGCCGAGAACAAGCTCGCCTTACGCTAAATCCCGCCCCGAATTCTACTCCTCACTTCGCACCAACTCGGCCCGAAAGATCGGCCGGCCCTTCGCCTCCCAGCGGCGGTGGTAGTGGGACTTGAGCAGCTCGGTCATAGTCACCGACCAATCGTCGGGGGGGAGCAGGTGCAGCAGCGGGGCATCCGGCAGCAGCGCCAGCAGTTCCTCGTAGAGCGCCTCCTGGTCGGTCATCACGCTCAGGATGCCGCCAGGCTCGAGGCAGCGCTCCATCGTAGCGAGCAACGCGGGGGAGATCAGTAGCTGGTTGCGCTTGCGATTGCTCAGCAGCGGCGCCGGGAAGTGGACATAGGCGGCCCGCAGCGCGCCGTCCGGGATCTGCCGGTAGACGAGGCGGGCGTCGGCCTGGAGAAATTTGACGTTAGCCAGATCCGCGGCGGCGGCCCGCTCCACAGCGCGCCAGAGTGGCTTGGCCACGATATCGAGGCCGAGATAATTTGCCTCAGGACGCAGGCGGGCGAGGGCGAGCACGAGATCGCCCGTGGCGCAGCCGATATCGAGCTCAAGGGGCCGGTCGTCGCCGAAGAGCGCGGGCGAGCTCACCGGCGGGAAGCGCTCGGGCTCGGCGTAGAGCTCGCGGGCCGGCCAGACCAGCAGGTAGCGCTCGGCGAGTTCCGGCGGCGGCGGCGATACCTTCAGGCGCGCAGGGTAGCGTCCACGTCCCATAGTCTCACAGCTCCAGCGCCAGCTCGATCTCGTCGCGGATGGGGATGCGGTTCTCGGCCACGGCGGGGATGGCGGGCTTAAGCGTGGCCCGCGCCCTGTCCACGGCGCTGGGGCTAACACCGACGATCCTGAAGCCGCGGCGTTGATAGAAGCCAAGGGCGTGCAGGTTATCGTTGGTGGTGATCAACTGGAGCCGCGTGCAGCCGGCGGCCCGCGCCGCGGCGGCCACCGCGTCTACAAGCGCCCCGCCGATGCCCTGGCCGGGCCGCAGGCTGTCGAGAGAGAGCAGCTCGCAGACGGCGCCGCTGATACTGTAGGTCGCCAGGCCGACCGGCTCGTTATGGATCAGCGCGACGAAGCCCGGGTAGTCGGCGGGGCGCAGCAGCTCGCCGCGTATCGCCATCGTCGCGTCGCCCCAATGCTCGCGCAGCCACGCGGCGACCCACGGCGCGTCCTGGGGGCCAAGAGGCCGGATCGTAAAGGTGCTCATAGGGCATAGTGCAATTACAGGCGGCCTTGTTGGCCATGTCGCCTGGCGCTCTGGCTTTGTGAAGCTCTCGCTGTACGGACTACCGACTACGCTATACGGGCACTAGTGTAGCATAGGCGCGGGCGAGCGCCGCATCGGCGGGCCGAGCAGGGCCTTGACAGATTACCCGATATCAGGTATGCTTAGTATATACGTTATCGGATAAACGCCGCTGAGGGCCGCAATGCCGACCGCGCTACGCAGGGGCCCGTACCGCTTCTACTTTTACTCTTCGGACTGCCAAGAGCCGCGCCATGTCCATGTGGATAGGGAGCAGCTAAGCTGCAAGATCTGGCTTGACCCGAAGGTGCAAATAGCGGACAATCAAGGGTACAGTCGGCGCGAGTTGCAGCGGCTTGTGCAACTCGCCCGCGAGCATCTGGAGGAGCTACGGCATGCCTGGGACGCGTTCTGCCACGGCAACCCTTAACCCGCCGAAGGCGGTGCAGGTGACAGTCACCGATGAGCAGCTCAGCGTGGCCCTGGAGGACGGGCGCACGATCACCGTGCCGCTCGCCTGGTACCCACGCCTCGCCCACGGGACGCCGGCGGAACGGCGCAACGTGCGGCTCGCCGGCGCGGGCTACGGTCTGCACTGGCCCGACCTCGATGAGGATATCAGCGTCGAAGCGTTGCTGCTCGGCAGAAGATCCTCGGAGAGCGCGGCCTCGCTGGCGCGCTGGTTGGAGGAGCGCGCGGCTCGGCGCAGATAGCTGCGCCACCGGAAGCAGGGCAATATAAAAGCGACGCAAACGATGCGTCGCTTGTGGCGGGCCGAGAGGGATTCGAACCCCCGACCTGCGGTTCCGAAGACCGCCGCTCTATCCAACTAAGCTATCGGCCCTCGCCGCGCCTAGTCTAGCACACCCCCCCGCGATTTGCAACGCGACTGCGCCTTGGTGGTGGCGAAGAACGCTTCCGGAAGCTAGTGCTCCCTCAGGGGCGTTGTAGCGCCGCCAGTGTGCGCTCCAGCCCCTCCTCGATGCTGATCCGCGGCCGGTAGCCGAAGTCCCGCTCGGCGGCGCTGTGGTCGAACCAGTGGGAGTGGGCCATCTGCCAGACCATGAGGCGAGTGAGGGGCGGCTCTGCGCTGATGCCGAAAGTGCCGTAGACGCGCTCCACCACTCCGGCGAGGCGCATGGCGGCCCCTGCGGGCAGCCTGCCCCGCGCCGGGCGATAGCCGGCCCGGGTCACTACCTCGTTGATGAACTGCCAGAGGTTCACCGGCCGCTCCTGGCCGATGAAGTAGGCCCGGCCGCGCAACGGCGAGCGCTCGCCGAGGGCGTCGGCGGCGAGGATGTGGGCCTCGGCGCAGTTCTCGACGTAGGTGACGTCAACCATATTCGTGCCGTCGCCGATCTGCACCAGGCGGCCCTTGCGGGCGCGCTCCAGCAGCTGCGGTATGATATGCGGGTCCCGCGGTCCCCAGATCAGGTGGGGGCGGATAGCGGTCGTTGCGATCTCCTCCCGCGCCAGCACGAAGCGCTCGGCCAGCGCCTTCGTCTGCGGGTAGGGCGCCAGGTAGCGCTCGGGGTAAGGCGTGGACTCGTCGGCGCCCGCGAGATCCTCCTCGCCGATCACCGCCGAGGGCGACGAGGTATAAACGAGCTTCGGTACGCCGGCCCGCTCGGCGGCCCGCACCACTCGTTGGGTGGCGCTGACGTTGTTGCGGTAGAACTCATCGAAGCTACCCCAGATCCCGGCCTTCGCCGCCACGTGGAACACCACCTCCACACCTCGCATTGCCCTGGCAAGGGCGGTGTTGGAGTCAGGGGCGGCGAGGTTGGCCTGGATGCAGCTCACCCCCATGGCCACCAGCTCGGGGTACTCGCCGCGGCCCACCACGCGCACACTGTCGCCGCGGGCGAGCAGCTGCTCAACGATGTAGCGACCCACAAACCCGTTACCGCCAGTGACAAGCGCCAGCATCCCTCACTTCTCCGACAAAGCGCGGGCAGCCCAATCCGCCAGCGGCTCGCGAAAGATCTTCGCGTTATGTCGAATATCAACAGGGAAGGATGGGTGCAGCAGAAAAGTAGTGATCCCTGCCGTCATCGGCGTGCGCGCCGCTCGATCCCGCAGCTCGCCTATCAGCCGCTCCCGCGCCGCTCGATCCCGCAGCAGCCGCCTGTCGCGGGGCTCGATCACCACCACAGGGCGCTGGAAGAGGGACGAAGAGCCAGCTTGCTGCCCCTGGTCATCAGTCGCCGGTATCCCTACCAGCGCGCTCCGCGCCACCGCTGGATGGCGGTTGAAGAGCAGCTCAACCGGCTCGGTGAAGAGCGGGCCATCGGCGCCGATCACCCGCTGGCTCTTGCGACCGTAGAACCAGAGGCGGCCCTGCTCGTCGAGATAGCCGAGGTCGCCCATGCGATGCCAGATCTCCTCGCCGTCGCGGATCTTGGCGAGGGCCGTAGATTGCGGGCGGCCGATGTAGGTTTTCGTCACCGCAGGGCCCTTCACGACGATCTCGCCGACCTGGCCGGCCGGCAGGGGCAGCGCGTCGTCCCAACGCTCGATCGGCCTATCGCTGATCGGGATGATCCGCAGCGTCACACCGGGCATGGGCCGGCCGACACAGGTGCCGGCAGTCGGGGCGGCTGCACCCATTTCGCGCTCCCGCTCCGCGTTGGCGGCCAGCACCTCGGCCCCGCTGATCGAGGCGACGGGCAGGGCCTCAGTGGCCCCATAGGGTGTGTGCGTGTCGGCGCCGGGGGCGAGGATACGGCGGAAGCGCTCGTGAAGCTCGGCGGGCACAGGCGCGCCAGCCATCAGCACGCGGCGCAGCGTGGGCAGGGTGATACCGCGCTCCAGGCAGTAGCCGGTGACGTTGCGCCAGATTGCGGGCGAGCCGAAGGTCGAGGTCACCTGCTGATCCTGGATGAAGCGCACGACGGCGGCGGGGTCGCAGGCAGCGGGGCGGACGGGGTCGATCGGCGGGATGGCCGAGGTACAGCCGAGGGCCACATTGAAGAGGGCGAAAAGCGGGAAGGCCGGCATCTCCACTTCGCCGGGCTCAACGCCGAATAGCTCCCGGAGCAGCCGCACTTGGGCCTCGAACATGGCGTGCTCGTAGAGCACTCCTTTGGGCACGCCGGTGCTGCCCGTGGTGAAGATGATCGCGGCCGGGTCGTTGGGGGCGACGGGCTCGAGGGGGAAAGGCACGTTGAGCGGCACGCTCAGATCGGCGAGGTTCACGTCGCCGATGGGGACGAGGCGCGAGCCGACGTTGACCCTAAGGCGCACGCTGCGGAAGGCCTTGGGAAAGAGCCGGGCGGCGAGGTGGGCCCGCGGCACGCCGATCAGGATCTCGGGGGCACATTCGGCGATGCATTGGGCCAGATTACGGCGGCCCATCGCGGGGTCGATCAGGATGGGCACGGCGCCGAGCTTCAGCAGGGCGAAGGTGAGGCTGATCAGCGGGATGCCGGCCGGCACCATCGAGAGCACCCGCGTGCCCCGACCGATCCCGGCGGCACCCAGGCCCCAAGCGTAGCGGTCGCTCACCCGGTCCAGCTCGGCGAAGCTCAGCCGCCGGTAGATCGGGCTGCCGGCGCGATCGCGGCCGTCGCCCGCCACCACCGCCGTCTGCTCCGGCCGCTCGCGGGCCATCAGCGGCAGATAGCGGGCGATATTGGCGTCGGCGTCTCTGGCCGGCTGTTCAGTTGTAACCGTAGTATCTTGCATGCGGCGCTCCATTCACGGGCGCCAGGATACGGCATTTCGCCCGGGCTGTCGAGGCGGGGGCGCTCTTCCCTGCGCTCGGTGTCTGCGATAGGCTGCCTGCGGAGCGTTGCCGGGCAGCTTCGCCTGCGCCACTAAACCCTTGGGCAGCGAAGCTGTGGGGCTGCTGCCGTCGAGCGAGTAGTGCCAAACCCGCTCTCGGCGCAGAGGGGCATGCGCCGCCAGCCGTCTCGCTCAGGAAAGGCGTCGGCTTTGGGGTTTCCAAAGGGGGCGAGGCCCCCTTTGGCGGGGAGCGCGAGGGGCGGAGCCCGCTCGCAACATCACGCACCACACAGGTGGTACAGGCATGGGGCAGCGCCCCGAAGGGGGGCGCGGGGCGCCAGCGCCCGCTGATGTCGCTCATGCCCTGGCGCCCAGGGGAGATTTGCGCCGCGCACCTGCGCGGTGCTATACTGCATCAGAGCCGCTTTCGCGCCCGAATGAGGAGCCTGAGATGGTAGAGCGTATCTGCCCTGCCTGCCAGCACGGCAACCCTATGGAGAACCGCTTCTGCGGCGCCTGCGGCGCCTCACTGGAGCGAGACGCCCTCGCCAAACGCGAGCCCGACGCGATCGTGGTCGCCGGGCAGAGCATCCCCCTCGCCCAGATCCGCCAGGTGGGCAAGGCGGTGGCGGTGGGGCTCGCCGCCATGGCCGCTGAGGCCGGCATCGCCTATCTCATGCGCCGCGCCGGGCTGAACAACGAGGGGAAACCTCTGCGCGCCGACCTCCCCGGCACCGCCCTTGCCGTCCGCCCCGCTGCCCACAGCGCGACCCCGCAGGTCGCTCAGCAGGCCGGCAGCATTGTCACCATCGTCAGCCAGCGAGTCGTCGAGATCTGGGAGCAGGGCGGCCTCGCCCGCCAGGTCGTGGAGAAGCACGTCTGGAAGAAGACGACCGACCACTAACCCCCGGCGACCGCCCGACGGAACCGAACGCGCTGCTGCGTCGTCGTTGAGGTGGGCAAACCACCGGCGGGACGGCGGTGGTCGGTCGTCGGTAGTTGGTCGTCCCGAAAGGTAGTCGTATGGCCCAGACTCTCAGCTCCTACGATCTTGTGCGGCGCCGGCTGCGGCCCCTCGGCCTGCGGCTGCGCCTGAGCGATACGCTGCTGTTCGCGAGCAGCAGCCTCTGGATCGGCGCGCTCGCCACACTAGCACTCGCCCTCGTTGGGCGGCTGCTGCCGATCGTCAACCTGCGCCTTTGGGCGCTGCTGCCTTTGGCCCTCTGGCTGCTCGCCGTGCTCGGCTACGCGCTGCTGCGCCCGATGGCCCCGCGGCGCGTCGCTCAGCGGGTCGATCTGATCCTGGACCTGCGGGAGCGGCTGGCCACGGCGCTCGAGCTGCACGACAGCGCGGCCCACGACCAGATCAGCGCGCGCCAGCAGGACGATGCCGGCAGCGTCGCCGCCACCCTCAAGGCCGGCCAGATCCCGCTCCGCTACGACCGCCAGCGCCTACTCTGGGCCCTCCCAGCCCTCGCCCTCGGCCTGCTGCTGCTCTTTGTGATCCCCAACCCCCAGGATCAGGTGATCGCCGAGCGCCAGGCGGTGCAAGCGGCCATCGCCGAAGCCCAAGAGCAAGTCGCCGAGCTTGAGCGCCAGATCAGCGAGGACGCCGAGTTGACGGCGGAGGATCGCGAGGAATTGCTACGCGAGATCCGGGCGCTGCAGGAGCAGCTGCGGCGCAACCCCGGCGACCGCCAGGAGGCCCTTGCGGACCTCTCGGCCGCTGAGGCTCGCCTCCAGCAGCGCCTCGACCCCGACACCGACGCCCGCCGCGCCGCCCTCGAGCAGATGGCCCGCAACCTCGAGGCCCTCTCCGGGCGGCAGCCGAGCCAGCGGCCCAGCTTGGAGCAGGCCGCCCAGCAGCTCGAGCAGCTCGCCAGCCAACTCGACCAGCTCAGCGAGGAGCAGCGGCAGCAGCTCGCCGAGCAGCTCGCTCAGCAGGCCGCCCAAATGGCCGGCAGCGATGCGCAGACGGCCCAGAACCTCCAGAACGCCGCGAGCGCCCTCCAGCAGGGCAATACCCAGCAGGCCGCGCAGGAGCTTCAGCAGGCCGCGCAGAATGTGCGCGAGGCCCAGAGTGACCTCGCCAATCAGCAGAGCACCCAGCAGTCGCTCTCCGAGATGCAGAGCGCCCGCGAGCAGATCGCCCAGGCAGGGCAGCAGAGCCAGCAAGGCCAGCAGGGTCAGCAAGGCCAGCAGGGTCAGCAAGGCCAACAGGGCCAAGGCCAGCAAGGGCAACAAGGCCAGCAGGGCCAGCAAGGGCAGCAAGGCCAACAAGGCCAGGGCCAGCAGGGCCAGGGCCAGCAAGGACAGGGGCAAGGTCAGCAGGGCCAGCAGGGTCAGCAAGGCCAGCAGGGCCAGGGCCAGCAGCAGGGTAGCGGCGGTGGCACCAACGCGCCGAACCTCGGCCAGGGCCAAAGTCAGGGCGGCAGCAACGTCAACCCGACCCGGCCATCCCAGCAGCAGGGCAGCGGCTCCGGCAGCGATGGGCTCGTCTACCAGCCATACCGCCCCTCCGGCCAGCAGGGCGAGCTGAGCAACGTCCAGGGCCAGCAGGGCCAGGGTGGCACGAGCCAGACCCAGCAGGGCCAGAGCACGATGCCAGGCGCCGATAACCCCTCGATGGTACCGTACGAACAGGTCTACCCTGAGTACGCCGAGGCCGCCAGCGAGGCCCTCGACCGCGGCTACATCCCGCCCCATCTGAAGGATTTCGTCCGCGACTACTTTAGCCGCCTGGAGCCAGGCGCCGGGCAGCAGTGACAGACTGGCGCGACGACAGGGTGATACTCGTTTCCACCGTCAGGGGTCGCCCTGTCGCCCTGTTACCTTGTTACCTTGTCACCCAGTCACCCCCTCACTCCAGATAATGCAGGAGAACTTATGACAACGCCCCCGCCCCAGGTGCCGCAACCCGGCGTCCCGCGCATCAGCCCCGACGAGTTCCGCCAGCGAGCCCAAATGATCGAGGCCGAGGTGGCGAATGTGATCGTCGGCCAGCGGGACCTGATCCGCCAGGTGATCGTGGTGCTGCTCGCCGGCGGCAATGCGCTGCTGGAGGGCGTGCCCGGCTTGGCGAAGACCACCCTGGTGCGCACCCTGGCCGATGTGATCGACTGCACCTTCTCCCGCATCCAGTTCACGCCAGACTTGATGCCGGCCGATATCATCGGCACTACGCTGATCAGCGAGGACGAGCAGGGTCGCAAGAGCTTCCGCTTCGAGCCCGGCCCGATCTTCGCCAACATGGTGCTCGCCGATGAGATCAACCGGGCCACGCCGAAGACGCAGTCGGCGCTGCTCGAGGCGATGCAGGAGCGCACCGTCAGTGTCGCCAAGACGATCCACAAGCTGGACTCGCCCTTCTTCGTGCTCGCCACCCAGAACCCGCTGGAGATGGAGGGCACCTACCCGCTGCCCGAGGCCCAGCTCGATCGCTTCTTCTTCAAGATCAATGTGACCTTCCCCACGGCGGCGGAGCTGGTGGAGATCGCCCAGCGCACCACGGGCGCCCGCAAGCCCACCACGCGCCACGTGGCCAACGGCCCGCTGATCGTCGAGATGCAGGAACTGGCGCGCACGGTGCCGATCGCCAGCCACGTGCTGGCCTATGCCGCCCGCCTGATCTCCGCCACCCACCCCGAGGGCAAGGATGCGCCGGCGATCACCAGGCAGTATGTGCGCTACGGCGCCTCGCCCCGCGGCATGCAGGCGCTCATCCTCGCCGGCAAGATCCTGGCGCTGCTCGACGGCCGCTACAACGTGGCCTTCGCCGATCTGAAGGCTGCCGCCCTCCCCGCCCTGCGCCACCGCGTGGTGCTGAACTTCGAGGCCCAAGCCGAGGGCGTGAGCCCTGATGAGGTGGTGCGCGGCGTGCTGGAGGCCGTGAAGGAAGAATGACCACAGAGCCCCTCCTCGACTCCAGCTTCCTGCGTAAGCTCGACCGCTTGGCGCTGCTCACAAGGCGCCCGATGGCCGGCGACATCCAGGGCGAGCGGCGCAGCCCGCGGCGCGGCTCGTCGGTGGAGTTCGCCGACTTCCGCCCCTACACGGTGGGCGACGACATCCGCCAGATCGACTGGAACCTCTACGCCCGCGCCGAGCGCTTCTACCTTAAGCTCTTCGTGGCCGAGGAGGAGCTGAACGTCCATCTGCTCATCGACACCAGCGCCTCGATGGATTGGGGCGAGCCCAACAAGCTGCGCTACGCCAGGCAGCTCGCCGGCGCCTTCGGCTATATCGCTCTCACCAACCTCGACCGGGTCACCGTCACCGCCTTCGGCGCGGGGCCGGGCAACGCCCAGCTGCCCGGCGTGCGCGGCAAGCGCGGCGCGGTGCCGCTCTTCAACTTCCTGCAGCGCCTGCCCGCTGGCAAGGGCGGCGACCTCGCCAAAGCCTGCCACCGCTACATCCAGACGGCCCGCAACCCCGGCCCGCTGTTGCTCTGCTCCGACCTGCTCGATCCCGGTTGGAAGGACGCCCTCGGCGCCCTCTCCTCGCGCCCCTTCGAGATCACGGTGATGCACATCCTCGCCCCCCAGGAGCTCGATCCCGAGCTCGACGGCGACTTCAAGCTAGTGGATCCGGAGGGCGGCAGCCCGGTGGAGATCAGCGCCGACCTCGACCTGCTACGGCGCTATCGCGAGAACCTCGCCAGCTGGCGCGCCGAGATCGAGAGCTACTGCGCCGGCCGCGGCATGATCTACCTCCCCGTCGATACCAGCATCCCCATCGAGGAGTTCGTCCTCGGCCGCATGCGCCGCAGAGGTGTACTACGCTAGTTCGCCTGATCAAGCCCCTCAAGGGCGTCGTCATCAGCTATGAGGCGGAGGAGCTGCGCC
Organism: Chloroflexaceae bacterium; assembly: GCA_034429295.1. GTDB lineage: Bacteria > Chloroflexota > Chloroflexia > Chloroflexales > Chloroflexaceae > OHK40. The sequence goes on along the minus strand of DAOUGF010000562.1, from coordinate 6,047 downwards.
GCGACTCCGCCAGCATCACCGTCCGAGCCATATGGCCCCTCGAGCCGCTTGAGCTTGGCATCCTGCGCTTCGAGACTGGCGATATCTTTATCGAGACTTACTACGCCGACCGTTGGTACAACATCTTCCAGATCCATGGGGCCGACGGGCGGCTCAAGGGCTGGTACTGCAACATCACTAGGCCGGCGGTGATCGGCGCCGATACGCTCGACTCAGAAGATCTTGAGCTTGACCTCGTCGTCGCGCCGGACCGGAGCACGGTGCGGCTGGACGACGAGGACGAGTTCGCCGCCCGCAACCTCGAACGAGACGATCCAGAGGCCTACGCCGCCGCCCTCGCCGCTGTCGAGGAGCTGCGCGCCCTGATCGCCGCTGGCGCCGGGCCCTTCGACCCAGAGGCACGCCTATGTCACTGATCGCACCACTCGCCCTGCTCGCCGCGGCCGTCGTCGGCCCGCTGATCGTGGCGATGTATCTGCTCAAGCTGCGCCGCGAGGAACGCACCGTCTCCTCAACCTTCCTCTGGCAGCGCATGGTGCGCGACGTGGAGGCGAACGCGCCCTGGCAGAAGCTGCGCCGCAGCCTGCTACTGCTGCTGCAGCTGCTCTTGATGCTGCTGCTCGTCTTCGCCCTCGCGCGGCCCTACCTGGCCGCTCAGGGCATCAGCGGGCGCAACCTGATCATCATCATCGATCACTCGGCGAGCATGGGCGCCACCGACGAGCCGCCCAGCCGCCTCGACGCCGCCAAGGCCAAGGCCTTCCAGCTGATCGACCAACTCCCCGACGGTGGGCGCGCCACGATCATCGCCGCCGGCGGCCAGATGGAGGTGCCCGCGGCCGCTACCTCGGACCGGCGCGAGCTGCGGCGGGCTATCGAGCAGATCCGGCTCACCAACAGCGGCGGCTCCGACTTCTCGCAGGCGCTCACCCTGGCAGCTGCGCTCGCCGCCCGCGAGGAGGATAGCGAGGTCGCCATTATCTCCGACGGCAATGTGACGTTGCCCCAAGATCTGCGGGTGCCCGCCACGGTCAGCTACTTCCCGGTGGGTCGCAGCACCGAGAACGTCGCCGTGAGCGCCATCGCGCTCCAACCGGGCCCCGCCGGGCAGACGCTCTTCGTGCAGGCCGCCAACTACGGCCAGGCCCCGACCGAACGCCGCCTCGACATCTACCTCGACGGCGCCGCCTTCAACGCCTATAACCTCACGCTCGACCCCGGCCGCGAGCAGAGCATCATCGCCGAGATCCCGGCCCAGGTGGAGGTGGTGGAGGCGCGGCTCGCCGGCGAGGACGCCCTGCCCGCCGACGACCGGGCCCTGGCCGTGAGCACGCTCGGCGAGGCCCTGAACGTGCGCCTCGTGAGCGACGGCAACCGCTTCCTTGAGACGGGCCTCTCGCTGCTCCCCGGCATCAGGGTCACCACCGTGCCCACCAGCACCACCACTTTCACCGAGACAGTGGCCCAGGTGCCGGTGACGATCCTCGATGGGGTAACGCCGCAGGAGTTGCCGCCCGGCAATCTGCTCTTTATCGGCCCGCTCCGCTCCACGGAGTTCTTCTCGGTCACCGGCGAGATCGAGTTCCCGGTGGTGCGCCCGGCTGGCGGCGATGATCCGATCCTACGCAATGTGAGCCTGAGCGAGGTGAGCGTGCTGAAGGCCGCCAGGATCGTGCCCGGCAGTTGGGGCCGCGTGGTGGTGGACAGCGACGGCGCGCCGCTGCTGGTGGTGGGCGAGCGCGACGGCAGGCGGGTGGCGGTGCTCGCCTTCGACCTGCACCACTCAGACCTGCCGCTCCAGGTGGCCTTCCCGCTCCTGCTCTCGAACCTCATGGGCTTCCTCGCGCCAGGCAGCGGCGCCGAGGCGGCCCAACTCCAGCCCGGCCAGCCCCTGGCACTCCAGGTGGACGAGTCGATCACGGAGGTACGGGTTACGCGGCCCGATGGCCAGGTGGCGAGCTCGCGCAACGGCGCCGTGCAGATCCAGGGTGGCCAGGCGATCTACGCCGATACCGACGACCTGGGCATCTACACCGTAGAGGAACTGGTCGGTGCCGAGGTGGCGGCGCGCCACCGCTACGCGGTGAACCTCTTTTCGCCGGGGGAGTCGACGATCACGGCGCAGCGCGACTTGGCGGTGCCACAGACGAGCGGGGCGAGCAGCACGGTGTCGCGGGAGCGCGACGGCCGCCAGGAGTTCTGGCGCTGGGTGGCCCTCGCAGCGCTGATCGTGCTCGTATTGGAGTGGCTGGTGTACCAGCGCAACGGCCTGGCCTACCTGCGGGAGCGCTGGCGGCAGCGGGGGGCGTTTGGATCGCGAAACCCGTGAAAACTGCGTCCTTTGCGATCCACTCCTTCGCGCTATAATACCCAGACCCTGCCCCTAGCCACAACTCAATACGAGCGAGGTGCGATCCATGAGCGTCTATAACCCCATGGACCCCGACTTTGCGTTCACCCTCGGCATCGAGGAGGAGTACCAGATCGTTGATCCGGAAACGGGCGAATTGCGCTCGTACATCACCCAGATCCTCGAGCCGGGACGGACGATCCTGCGGGAGCAGATCAAGCCGGAGATGCACCAGAGCATCGTAGAGGTGGGCACCCGCCCTTGCCGCACCATCTCCGAGGCCCGCGCCGAGATCGTCCATCTCCGCGGCGCCATCGCCGGGCTGGCCGCCCGCCACGGTCTGAAGATCGTCGCCGCTGGCACCCACCCCTTCTCCTCCTGGATGACCCAGGAGATCACCGACCACGAGCGCTACCACGCCGTGGTTGGCGAGATGCAGGATGCCGCACTGCAGCTGCTGATCTTCGGCATGCACTGCCACATCGGCATGCCGAACAACGACGTGGCGATCGAGCTGATGAACGTCGCCCGCTACATCGGCCCCCATCTCCTCGCCCTCAGCACCTCCTCGCCCTTCTGGATGGGCCGCAAGACGGGCTTCAAATCCTATCGCAGCCTGATCTTCTCTGGCTTCCCCCGCACCGGCACGCCGCCCTCCTTCAACTCGGCAGGCGAGTTCGAGCGCTACATACAGCTGCTGATCACAACCGGCTGCATCGACAACGGCAAGAAGATCTGGTGGGATCTGCGCCCCCACCCCTTCTTCGGCACGCTGGAGTTCCGCGTCTGCGACATCGCCACCAAGGTGGAGGAGTGCCTGGCCCTCGCCGCGATCATGCAGGCGGTGATCGTCAAGTTCTACATGATGTTCGAGCAGAACACCACCTTCCGTGTCTACCGGCGGGCGCTGATCAACGAGAACAAGTGGCGAGCCCAACGTTGGGGCCTCGAGGGGAAGATGATCGACTTCGGCAAGCGGGCCGAGGTGGAGACGAAGGCGCTCATCCACGAGCTCGTTGAGCTGGTTGACGATGTGGTAGATATGCTCGGCTCGCGCAAGGAGGTAGAGTACCTGCTGAAGATCGCCGACGGCGGCAGCAGCGCCGACCGGCAGTTGGCGATCTTCGCCGAGACGAACGACCTGAAGGCAGTGGTGGACAACCTGATCGCCGAGACGATGGAGGGCGTGGAGCTGCTGCCCTTCGTGGGGTGAGCCGTGCTATACTCTCGGTGGCACCCCCAACGCTCAGGAGGCGACGATGCACTTTGAGCTAAGCGAAGAGCAGGAGCTGATCCGGCGCACGGTGCGCGAGTTCGCCGAGAAGGAGATCGCGCCCCGCGCCCGCCACGTCGATGAGAGCGGCGAGTTTCCCGCCGAAACCTTCCGCAAGATGGGCGAGCTCGGCCTGATGGGCCTGCCCTTCCCGGAAGAGTACGGCGGCGCCGGCGCCGACGCGATCAGCACGGCCATCGCCGTGGAGGAGGTAGCCCGCGCCTGCGGCTCCACCGCCCTCGCCTACGCCGCCCATATGGGCCTCGGCTCAGCCCCGATCGCCATGTTCGGCACTGACGAGCAGAAGCGCCGCTTCCTCACCCCCGCGGCTAAGGGCGAGTATCTGGCCGCCTTCGGCCTCACCGAGCCCCACGCTGGCAGCGACGCCGGCGCCACCCGCACCACCGCCACCTTGGACGGCGATGAGTGGGTGATCAACGGCCAGAAGATGTGGATCACCAACGCGCCCCTGGCCGGCCACATCATCGTCACGGCCGTCACCGATAGGGATAAGGGCAAAAAGGGCATCAGCGCCATTATTGTGCCCCGCGGCGCCAAGGGGCTCTCGTTCGGTAAGCACGAGCCGAAGATGGGCCTGCGGGGCTCGGTGAGCACCGCGGTGATGCTGGAGGATGTGCGGGTGCCCCAGGAGAACCTGCTCGGCGAGCGGGGCAAGGGCTTCGTCCAGTTCCTCCAAGTGCTCGACGGCGGCCGGATCGGCATCGCCGCGATGGCCGTGGGCCTTGCCCAGGGTGCCTACGAGGTCGCCGTGCGCTACGCCCGCGAGCGCGAGGCCTTCGGCAAGCCGATCGGCGCCCACCAGTCGGTGGCCAATATGATCGCCGATATGGAGGTCGGCATCGCAACCGCCCGGCTCTATGTCTACAAGGCCGCCTGGCTCAAGGACCAGGGGCGGCCCTTCACCCGCGAGGCGGCCGTGGCCAAGCTCTACGCCTCCGAGGTCTCCGAGAAGGTCTGCCGCGACGCGATCCAGGTGCTCGGCGGCTACGGTTATAGCCAGGAGTTCCCGGTGGAGCGGATGTACCGCGACACACGCCTGCTGACGATCGGCGAGGGTACCAGCGAGATCCTGCGGGGCGTGATCGCCCACTCGGTGCTCGGGATTCGGTAGGGGCGCAGCTTGCCCCGGAGAGATGCCGCCCAACCGCATCAGGACGTCGTCCAGCCCTCTCTCCAGAGATAACATCCCCATGACTGACTCCCGCATCTTCACCGGCCTCGCCGCTGCGCCCGGCCTCGCGATCGGCCCCGCCCTGGTCTACCTCCCCGCGTCCCAGGCCGCCAGCGCCTCGACGTTCGAGTCGGCCGCGACCGAGCGGCGCCGCCTCGCAGAGGGCATCGCCCGCGCCGACGCCGTGCTCGCCGCCCACGAGGCGGCGCTGCGCGAGGCGGGCAAGGAGGAGGAAGCTGAAATCTTCGCCGCCCACCGCATGATCCTCGCCGACCCCGAGCTCAGCCAGATGGCCGAGGAGCTGATCGGCGCCAACAGCATCCTTGCGGAGCAGGCGATCGAGCTCGCCGCCGACCAGCAGGCGCAGCAACTGGAGGAGCTTGGCGACGAGTACCTCAGCGCCCGCGCCGCCGACCTGCGGGACGTGGCCGCCCAGGTGGCCCGCGCCCTCAGCGGTGGGAAGAGCCTCGGCGAGCGCCTGGATGGCCCCGCCGTGATCATCGCCCGCGACTTGGGGCCCTCCGACCTGATGAGCGTGCCCCGCGAGCGTCTGCTCGGCTTCGCCCTGGCCGCCGGCGGCCTCACGGCCCACTCCTCGATCCTCGCCCGCGGCCTCGGCATCCCCGCGGTCGTCGGCATCGGCGACGACCTCCTGCAGATCTCCGACGGGGTAACGGTGGCCCTTGACGGTAACGCTGGCAGTCTCACCATCGACCCGTCGCCTACGGAGGTGGCGCGCATTCAGGCGGCATTGGGCGCCCAGCAGGAGCGGGAGGCGGCCATGCGGGCCGACGCCGCGCTGCCGGCTGTCACCCGCGACGGGCGGGAGGTGCTGCTGGTGGCCAACGCCTCGACGGCCGAGGAGGCCCGCGCCGCCCGCGCTTGGGGCGCCCAAGGCGTGGGCCTGTTGCGCACCGAGCTGCTCTTCCTGGAGCGGCCCGACCTGCCGGGCGAGGAGGAGCAGTTGGCGCTCTACAGCGCCGTCGCCGCCGAGCTGCCGGGCCTGCCGATCACCGTTCGCACCCTCGATGTGGGCGGCGACAAGCACCTGCCCGCCTTCCCGCTGCCGAAGGAGGAGAACCCCTTTCTCGGCTGGCGCGGCCTGCGGATCGGGTTGAGCCGGCCTGAGCTGCTGCTACCCCAGTTCCGCGCACTGCTGCGGGCTGGGGCCGACGCCGACATCCGGATCATGCTGCCGATGGTGAGCACCGTGGCGGAGCTGCGGCAGGCCC
>DAOUGF010000561.1:0-3742 GCA_034429295.1 Chloroflexaceae bacterium | reverse complement strand
TCGGGGGGCGTGCGTACGCCCCCCGACAAAACAAGCGGGGTGCGGGGGCGGCAGCGCCCCGCTACAGGCACCGGCACGACGTGTGCCGAGGGGCGGGGCAGTGCCCCGGAGCGGGCAGCGGCACGACGTGCGCCGGGGGCGCAAGGCGGCGCCGAGCCAGCAAGGAGCCAGGGGCCAGTGGTACAATGCCCGACACACCCGCACGATGGAGGCCCGTCTATGCAGCGAGGCACCGCCAACCTGCCGCTCCACTCCGGCCATGCGCCACGCTGGCTATTCGAGCGCATGGTCACGATCTCGGCCGAGGTTGCCAGCTGGATCGTGATCGAGCACGGCTCCCAGGAGCTCTTCCGCCGCCTCTCCGACCCGGTCTGGTTCCAGGCTTTCGGCGCCGTGGTCGGGATGGACTGGCACTCCAGCGGGGTGACCACCACGCTCTGCGGGGCGCTGAAGCAGGGCCTCAAGGAGCGCGGCCGCGAGCTTGGCATCGTCGTGGCCGGCGGCAAGGGGCGCACCTCACGCCAGACGCCGGCCGAGCTGGAGGCCGCTGGGGCCTGGCTCGGGCTCGACCCAACGCCCTACGTGCAGGCCAGCCGCATGGCCGCCAAGGTGGATAACAACGCGCTCCAGGACGCCTACCAGATCTACCACCACGTCTTTCTGCTCGACCGCGCCGGCCACTGGGCGGTGATCCAGCAGGGCATGAACGACGCCAACGGCTACGCCCGGCGCTACCACTGGTTCAGCGACAATGTTCAGAGCTTCGTGGACGATCCCCACAGCGCCATCGCCAGCGAGTCGACGGGCAGCGTCTGGAATCTGGTGGCCCACGAGAGCGAGCAGGCCCGCGATGTGACGGCGGCCCTGGCCCGCGAGCGGCCTGAGAAGGTGGTCGCCGAGGTCCAGAAGCTGCGGGAGCTGACGCTACCCGCCCACCACGACGTGCAGGGCGCCGACGTGGACCCGAAGCGGCTGCACCGCATCCTGCTGAAAAGCTACGAGCGGCAGCCGGAGGATTTCGCCACCCTGCTGGGGATGGAGGGCGTTGGCGCGAGAACCCTGCGGGCCCTGAGCCTTGTCGGCGAGCTCGTCTACGGGGCGCCAGTAAGCATCACCGACCCGGCGCGCTTCGCGTTCGCCCACGGCGGGAAGGACGGCTTCCCCTACCACGTCGATAAGCCGACCTACGATAAGAGCATCCAGACGCTGCAGACCGCGGTGGAGCGGGCGAAGTTGGGCCACCGCGAGCAGCTGGATGCGCTGCGCCGCCTGACCCGCTGGGCCGACGGCGCCCCTCCCCAAGCGGACGGCGCCTAGCACACAGCGGCGGAACGCTCCGCCGGCGTCCGCCCGCGAACGAATGACCAGAGACAAAGACCTGTGAGGAGTAACGCATGACCTCCTTCCAGCTGATCGGAGTGCCGTTCGACCTGCATCGCCTGGCGTATCGCATGGGCGCGACGCCGCCGGCCCTGCTGCCGCGCCTCGCCGCGCTACCGCTCCCCTGGGCCGATGAGCCGCTGCTCCTCGCGCCCGAGGAGGAGCTGACGGGCGAGGAGCAGCCCGATCTGGGCCACCTCGCTGCCGCCCTGGCCGGGGCGGTGCGACAGACCTGCGCGACCGGCGCCCTGCCGGTGATCATCGGCGGCGACTGTCTTACCGCGATCGGCACAGTGGGCGGGCTCGACGGGGCCGCAGCGGGTGTCGTCTGGCTCGATGCCCACGGCGACTTCAACACACCTGAGACCACGCCGAGCGGCTACCTCGGCGGGATGCCCCTTGCGGCTCTGGCCGGGCGCTGCCTACCGGAGCTGACGGCGGCTGCAGGGCTGCAGGCCCCGATCCCCGAGGAGCGGATCATCCTCTTGGGCGTGCGCGATCTCGACCCGCCGGAGCAGGCCGCGCTCGAGGCCTCGCCCGTCACTGTCATGACGACGGCGCAGCTGCGGGAAGCGCCGGACGCCGTAGCGCAGGCCTTAGCGCGCCTCGGCGCCCAAGGGCCGATCTACCTGCACATCGATGTGGATGTGCTCGATCCCGCCGTGATGCCAGGCGTGGTCTATCCAACGCCGGGAGGGCTCTCGCTCGATGAACTGGCGGGGCTGCTGAAGACAGTGCGGGCCAACTGCACGCCGGCGGCGATCGCGATCACGGCGGTGAATCTCAGCGACGGCGACCAGGAGACGATCCTCACGGCGGCCACGGCAGTAGTACAGGCGGCCCTCGCGGTCGAGGCGAATCCCTGAATGGCCTAGTCGCGGAGCAGCTTCACCAGCACCTCGCGGCTGCGGGGGCCGTCGAACTCGGCGAGGTAGATCGCCTGCCAGCGGCCGAGGACGAGTCGGCCGCCGCTCACGAAGACGAAGTGCGAGAAGCCCATCGTGCTGGCCTGCAGGTGCGAGGCCGAGTTGTCCTCGATATGGCGGTAGGCCGGGTCGTCCCGCGGGAAGATCCGGCGCAGCACCAGCAACATATCGTGCTGCACGCCGGGGTCGGCGTTCTCCTGAATGGTGAGCCCGCAGGTGGTGTGGGGCACGTAGAGCAGCGCCGTCCCCTCGGCGATGCCCGACGCCGCAACGACGCGGGCGATCTCTTCGGTTATGTCTACCAGGCACTCGCGGGCGGTGGTCCGCACGGTGAGCCGCTGCAGCATCTTGTCCTCCCCTCGCTCAGACAGCGCGACGATCGGGATTGATTGTAGCTTCTCTCGTCGCTTGGCGCGAGCGAGCCTCGCCGGGCGCACGCTGCAGTTCCGTCCCGTGACCGATCCGCCGGCCGGCGGCGCCAACTACAGTGGCACCATCCCGCCCGCTCACCTGCCGCCCGGCGAGCGATCTGTATGAGCACGCTCAACCCGAACGAGCTCGCCACGCCGCACAGCAAGGAGGCGGCCCTGTTCCTGCCCAGCAGAACCATGGCCCAGCCGATCGCCCTGCACATTCGGGTCGACTGCGCCAGCTAGCGGCTCACACGCTACTCTCAGCGGAGCTCGCGCCAGCGATAGCGCGATCGAGGACCTCTCGCAGCAGCTCGCGGCAGGCGTAGCCCCGGCAGGGCGCCGGCTCGACGCTAACCACCTTGGCGTTCCGCTCCTCATCGAGAATGACATCGGGCAGCCCCAGGGAGTTCACCTGCTCGCCCGATGGGAGCACCAGGGTCGGGCTGCCCGCCACCTTCAGACGCTCCCAGCCAGTCTGGGCTTCTTCGAGCACTTGGCGCTTGGTCACCCCACTATCGAAATCGTCCGCGAAGCGCGCCATATCCAGCCCGCACTTCTCCGCCAGTTCGAAGAGCACATGGCGCATCGAGATGCACTTGCTCTCGGCAAAAAAGGCCGTGCGGATGGCCCAGTCCAGCTCGGCAGCGGCCTCGGGGCCCTGGCGCTCGGCGCACTTGATCGCCTCGAAGGCCGGCCACATCGTGACGGGCCACTCGCTCAGCGGGGCGCTCCACGGCTGATAGGGGATCTCCGGCTCCTCCAGCATGAGGATGGGCGTCTCGTTATCGAGGATGGGCTTTGGGGTTGGCCGCCGGTTGACGTACTCAAGCGCGAGGCTCTTGTAGCTGATGATCAGCTTCCCTCGATAGCTGTCCCGAAGCTGCCGCAGGCGGTAGGTGACGAGATAGGCATAGGGGCAGTGAACATCTGAGTACAGGGCGACTGTCACAGGCGTTGACATAGGCGCTCCTGATCTACACGATATCTGTGCTTCAAGCCAACACTTTGCGAGCGGAGCGGGCT
>DAOUGF010000560.1:0-3332 GCA_034429295.1 Chloroflexaceae bacterium | reverse complement strand
CCCGCGCGACGATCACGCGCAGCTCGGCGCCCTGGCCGGGGGCGCTCAGGATCTGCAGGCTGCCGCCGTGGCGCGCCACACGCTCGCGCATCGCCGTGAGCCCGAAGCCGCTGCCGTCGGCGGATGGCCCGGTCGGCGGGTCGAAGCCGCGGCCATCATCGCGGATGTGCACGACGAGCTGGTCGGCCGAGGCGACGAGGCGGACTGCGAGGGTGCGCGCGGCGGCATGGCGCACGGTGTTGCCGACCCCCTCCTGCGCGATCCGCAGCAGGTCGGCCTCCAGTTCCGCTGGCAGCTGCCCCGGCATACCCTCCACGGCGAAGCTCAGCTGAAGATCAGTTCCCGCCGTAAGCGCTGTGGCCGCCGCGCGCAGGGCGGCGACAAAGGGCTGCTGCTCGAGGGCCTCGGGGCGCAGGGCCCAAACCGAGCGACGGGCCTCGGCAAGGCTCGCCCGCGCCAGCGCTCGGGCCCGGTCGAGTCGCGCGAGCGCCAGATCGGGCCGCCCGGTGTCCAGGGCCGACTCGGTAGCCTCCAGCTGCATCAGGATGCCGGTGAAGCCCTGGGCCAGCGTGTCGTGGATCTCGCGGGCGATGCGGTTGCGCTCCTCGAGCACCGCCGCCTGCCGCCCCTGCTCGCCGAGGCGGCGCAGCTGCACCGCCAGCGCCGCCTGCTGGGCCAGGGCCGCGGCGAGGTCGAGCTGGTCCTGGCGGTAGTGCTGCGGGGTCGTGTTTCGCACGCTGAACCAGCCGATCAGCGCCTCGGCGATGAAAAGCGGGACCACCAGCATCGAGCGCACGCCCTGGGCCACGAGGGCCTCGCGCTGGCGCAGGCGCGGGTCGCTCCTCACATCGGCCACGTGGATTGGCCGCCGCACCCGCTCCAGCTCGGCCCAGATCGGGATCTCCCGTGCGGGGATCTGGTGGGCGAGGGTGGGCGTCGCCTGCTCGGGTGGAACAAGCTGGCCATCCTTGAGCACCAGGTGGACGCCCAGGGCGTCCTGGGCGGGGTCGTGGAGGAAGAGCAGCACCCAGCGGGCCTCGAGCTGCTCGGCGATCGCCCGCAGCACGCCGGCCAGGAAGTCGTCGGGCACAGCGGCGCGGGCGAGCGAGTCGACGGCGCCGGTGAGGGCCGCGAGTTGGCGGCGCGCCACCTGGGCGGCGCGCTGGCGCCGGCGGGCGACCGTGGCGGCCCACGCGCCGCCGAGGATGGTGATGGCCCCGAAGGCCAGTGTTGGCACAAGTCGCATCGCGACGGCGCTCCTGTAGCTCGCGAAGTGGAGCGGGCCGGGGAGCCGGATCGGGCGCACCCGTGGATGGCGCATATCGTACCACAGGGCGATTGTGACGCCCCCTCCCGATCGATAGGGGCCAGAGCTGAACCGGGGCGCAGTGGCAGCTGGCGCCCGCCGGGCTAGGCTTGGTGCGTTGCCCGTAGCGCCATGGGGCGCCGGGCCGAGCAGACCAGGGGGCAGGAAAATGGAGATCTTTGTGACTGGAGCGAGCGGGTATCTCGGGCTGGCGGTGGCCAGCGCCTTTCGGCGCGCGGGCCACCGGGTGAGCGGGCTGGCCCGCAGCGCCGCGGCCGCCGAGACGCTGATGCGCAACGAGATCGCCCCCGTCCTCGGGCGGTTGGAGACGCCGGAGCGCTACCACGAGGCGGCCGCGCGGGCCGACGTAATCGCCCACGTCGCGGTGGACTATGCGGCCGACACGGGCGCCGTCGACGCGCAGGCGGTTCGCGCCCTGCTGAGCGCGGCCGTCGAGGCGCCGCAGCGCAAGAGCTTTCTCTACACCAGCGGGGCCTGGGTCTATGGCGACACTGGGCCGACGCCCGCAGATGAGGCCCGCCAGCTGCGCCCGGCGCGGGCCGTGGCCTGGCGCCCAGCCGTCGAGCAACTGGTGCTGACGGCGTCGCATGTGCGCGGCGTCGTCTTTCGGCCTGGCGTGGTCTATGGCGGGCGGGGCGGGCTAACCGGGGATTGGTTCGCCGGGGCGATGGCAGGCAACCTGCGCGTGGTGGGCGATGGGACGAATCACTGGTCGATGGTGCATGTTGACGACCTGGCCGAGGCGTACCTCCGCGCTGTCGAGGCCGGGGTGGCTGGCGAGACGTTCAACCTGGCCGATGAGGCCTGTGCGACGCTCGGCGAGTTGGTGCGGGCTGCCAGCGCTGCCGCCGGGGATGGCGGGCGGGGGGCGATCGTGACAACCTCGCTGGCTGAGGCGTCAGCACAACTCGGCCCGCTCGCCGAGGCTCTTGCTCTCGACCAGCGCCTCTCGAGCCAGCGGGCGCGCCGCCTCCTGGGCTGGAGGCCGCGTCACGCTGGCTTTGTGGCCGAGGCCGTCACCTACTACGCGGCCTGGCGTGCCGCCCGGCGCTGAGATGGGCGGGCCGGAGCGGGGCAAAAGACTGGCGAAGCGAGACAGGGCGACAGCGCGATTCACCCTGGTGCGGCGAGCGGCGACCATATGCCAGCCTCGCGGCCACAGCGCCACGCGCGCTCGACATCAGCTAGCGGGACGGTAGCCCTGGGTGCTTGCCCTCGCCCTGGCGCTCAGGCGCGCAGGTGCCGCGTATCCTCGACGACGAACGCTGCCATCAGTGGAGCTAGCTCCGCATCGAGCTGCCGCGCCTCCTCAGGGCTCAGCTGCAGGGTAGGGCTGCTCACTGGGCGCTGCTGCAGCCGTGCGATGCGGAAACGAGTCGGCGGGTGCGTGGTGTCGAGCCGCAGGTCGTGGCGCTGCTCGAGTTGGCGATAGCGCTCCCACTCTCGCTCCGGCAGCGCCGCGACCCGCCGGGTAAAGACCTCGATCACGTTCTGGCGCTGCCCGACGAAGTGGATGGTCTCCAGCACCTTGCCACCAGGCAACTGAGCTACGGCTGCCCCTACGCCAGGTGATCGATGTGGCGATCGAGCGCACTGCCACCAGTTGCGGCTACGGCGTGCCGATCCTCGAGCCGGTGCGCGAGCGCCGTGTTGCAGACCGAGGCCGAGGCTACAAGGAGCCTCGTTAGGCAGGCGAGGCGAAGCAAAAGCGTGCCACAGTGCAACGAAGTGACCCCGCGCTGTGCAGCGCGGGGTCGCTGAGCCGATATGAGCGTCGCTGGTTCGATGCCGGCTCTTAGCGGGCAAGGAGCGGCAGCCAAACCGGGTTGGAGGGGGCTTCGCCCGGATCCGTGGTCGCCGTCGGTTGAACTGTCTCCGTAGGCTCGGTCGTCGCCGTCTCCGTAGGCTCGGTCGTCGCCGTCTCCGTAGGCTCGGTCGTCGCCGTCTCCGTGGGCTCGGTCGTCGCCGTCTCCGTGGGCTCGGTCGTCGCCGTCTCCGTGGGCTC
>DAOUGF010000559.1:0-20897 GCA_034429295.1 Chloroflexaceae bacterium | reverse complement strand
TGGGGGAGCGTGAACTGGGGCAGTGATTACTGGGGCGAGTAGCGTTATAGGCTGGCATCGCGTCTGCTAGGTTTTCGTGAGGTATGGCCGTGTCCCGTCCAGCCTGGGCTTACATCTGGTTGGTCCTGATGATGGGCCTCGCGTTAGCCGTCGCGGCTATGAGCAGGATCGCGCCGGCACAGGAGCACTGGCTTGCCGCCGTGATCCTGACGGCCCTGGCGACCATTACCCAGTTGCTGGATGTAGAAGCGCCAGGGCGGCAGATCTATTACCCGCACCTGTTCTGCTTCTTCGCGGGGCTTCTGTTGCTCAGCCCTGCACTGTTCGTTTGGCTGGTGATCGTGCCCCATCTTGTTGAGTGGGTGCACAAGCGGATGACCGGGAGCCCGCATCTGCGAGACTGGTATCTCCAGCCGTTCAACATCGCTACCCATGTGATCGCCGGCATCAGCGCCGCTCTCCTCTATCGGGCGTTGAGCGCCGGCGCGACGACGTTGTACGCCAACGAGGCGGTGATGGCCGCGTTGGCGGCAGCTGTCGCCTACATGCTCCTCAACCATGTGCTGGTCGGGTTGGCGCTTCTGTTCGCCCGCGGAATCTCCTGGCACCAGTCGAAGATCCTCGGCATCGATAGCCTGCTGGGCGATTTTGTGGTGCTGCTGATGGGCTACACGACCGCGATCCTCTGGAGCAGCAACCCCTTACTGATCGCCCTCGCTCTCGCGCCGCTGGTAACGATCCAGCGAGCCCTGATGGTGCCCGGTCTGAAACAGGCCATCGCGCTGGATAGTAAAACGGGGCTGCTCAACACGCAGCACTTCAACAGGCAGTTCCAAACCGAGCTCGACCGCGCGCGCCGCTTCGAGCATCCGCTGGCGGTGATCATGGTTGATCTCGATCTGCTGCGCGAGATTAACAATTGCTACGGCCATCTAGCCGGCGACAGTGTGATCATCGGGCTTAGCCGGATCATCAAGGAGCAGACGCGAGATTATGACCTCGCCGGGCGTTTCGGCGGCGAGGAGTTTGTGCTGGTGCTGCCGGAGGCCGATCTGGAGGCGGCGATGAGCTTCGCCGAGCGGCTGCGCCGTATCGTCGAGACAACGCCGTTCTCAGCCCCTGCGAGCGACGAGCTTGTGCACGCCACAGTGAGCGTGGGGGTCGCCTGCTATCCTGAGCACGGCACGACGATCACAGAGCTGACCCACGCGGCGGATGTGGCGCTGTATGAGGCGAAGTTTCGCGGTAGGAACCGCGTGATCAGCGTGGCCGACCTGCCGCCGCAGCAGGACGAGGCGTGCCACCTGAGCGTTGGCGCTGAGTAGATGACGAGAGGGCGAGAGCATAACACTCTCGCCCTCTCACCTTCTGAAGCGGAGCTAACGAGCGTCTGCCGCTAGGCCGATCGCTTGCTCTCGCTGAGCAGCTGCCGCAGCACGTACTGCAGGATGCCGCCGTGGATGTAGTACTGGAGCTCTTGGGGCGTGTCGATGCGGGCGATCGCCTGGAACTCCAACTTGGTGCCGTCCTCCCGGGTGGCCCGTACCGTCAGCGTGCGGCCGTTGGCGAAGGCGCTGGCCACCGCATCGGCGAGGCCGACGATGTCGTAGACCTCGCGGCCGGTGAGGCCGATGCTCTCGGCGCTCTCGCCGGGCTTGAACTGCAGCGGCAGCACGCCCATGCCCACCAGGTTGGAGCGGTGGATGCGCTCGTAGCTCTCGGCGATCACGGCCTTGATGCCCTGCAAGTAGGGCCCCTTGGCCGCCCAGTCGCGGCTGGAACCTGAGCCGTACTCCTTGCCGGCGATGACCAGCAAGGGGGTGCCGTCGGCCTTGTAACGCATGGCCGCGTCGTAGAGGGGCATCACCTCGCCGGTGGGCAGGTAGGGCGCGAAGCCGCCCTCGGTGCCGGGGGCAAGCTTGTTGCGCAGGCGCACGTTGGCGAAGGTGCCCCTCACCATCACCTCGTCATTGCCGCGGCGGGAGCCGTAGCTGTTGAAATCCTTCGGCTCTACGCCGCGCTCGAGCAGGTAGCGGCCCGCGGGCGAGTTGGCCTTGATGCTGCCGGCCGGGCTGATATGGTCGGTGGTGATGCTGTCGCCAAGCAGGGCGAGGACGCGGGCGCCGGTGATCTCGCTCACCCTCGCCGGCGGCTGCTCCGGCATGTTGTCGAAATAGGGCGGCCGGCGCACGTAGGTGCTCGCCGGATCCCAGGCGAAGCGATCGCCGGTAGGCACCTCGATGCCCTCCCACAGCTCATCGCCGACGAAGATGTTGGCGTAGCTCTGCCGGTACATGTCGGACTGGATGGCCTGGGCGATCGTCTGCTGGATCTCGTTCTGGCTCGGCCAGATGTCGCGCAGATAGACGGGCTGGCCGTCCTTGCCGGTGCCGAGGGGCTCGTTCGAGAGATCGATATCGACACGGCCGGCGAGGGCGAAGGCCACCACCAAGGGCGGCGACATCAGGAAGTTGGCCTTGACCTCGCTCTGGATGCGGCCCTCGAAGTTGCGGTTGCCCGAGAGCACCGAGGCAACCACGAGGCCGCCCTGCTCGATCGCCTGCGAGATCTCCGGGAGCAGCGGGCCGCTGTTGCCGATGCAGGTGGTGCAGCCGTAGCCCACCGTGTTGAAGCGCAACTCATCGAGGTAGGGCGTGAGGCCGGCCTTGTTGAGGTAATCGGTGACGACCTTGGAGCCGGGCGCGAGGGAGGTCTTGACCCAGGGCTTGGTGGTGAGGCCCTTCTCGACCGCCTTCTTAGCGAGCAGGCCGGCGCCGACCATCACCGAGGGGTTGGAGGTGTTGGTGCAGCTGGTGATCGCGGCAATCACCACCGAGCCGTGGTGCAGCTCGACCTCGGTGCCGTCGAGCGTCACCTTGACGGCGCCGTTGCGGGAGCCGTTCGCTGTAGCGGCCGTGGGGCCGAGGATGCTGGGCAGGGCCGCCTTGAACGTCGGCTCGACCTTGCTGAGCGTCATGCGGTCCTGGGGGCGCTTGGGGCCGGCGACCGAAGGCTCGACCGTGCTCAGGTCCAGCTCGAGGGTATCGGAGTACTCGGGCTCGGGGCTGTTCTCGTCGTGGAAGAGGCCCTGGGCCTTGAAGTAGGCCTCGACGAGCGCCACACGCTCCTCGCTGCGCCCCGAGAAGCGCAGGTAGCGCAGCGTCTCGGCGTCCACCGGGAAGATGCCGCAGGTGGCGCCATACTCGGGCGCCATATTGCCGATCGTCGCCCGGTCGGCGAGGGGGAGGTTGGCGAGGCCGGGGCCGTAGAACTCCACGAACTTGCCCACCACGCCCTTCTTGCGCAGCATCTCCGTTACGGTGAGCACCAGGTCGGTGGCTGTGGCGCCCTCGGGCAGGCTGCCGGTGAGCTTGAATCCGACGACTTGGGGGATGAGCATGGAGACGGGCTGGCCGAGCATTGCTGCCTCAGCCTCGATCCCGCCCACGCCCCAGCCGAGCACGCCGAGGCCGTTGATCATCGTCGTGTGGCTGTCGGTGCCGACGAGCGTGTCGGGGTAGGCCTGCACAGGCCCGCTGGCGCGAGGGTTCTCGTCGCTGGTGAAGACCACGCGGGCGAGGTACTCCAGGTTCACCTGGTGGACGATGCCGTTGCCGGGGGGCACGACCTTGAAGTTCTGGAAGGCAGTCTGGCCCCAGCGCAGGAAGGCGTAGCGCTCCTTATTACGCTCGAACTCTCGGTCCTTGTTGATCAGCAGGGCGGCCTCGGAGCCGTAGGCGTCCACCTGCACCGAGTGATCGATCACCAGCTCCACCGGCTGGAGCGGGTTGATCAGGCTGGGGTCGCCGCCCATAGCTGCCATAGCGTCGCGCATTGCGGCGAGATCGACCACGCAGGGCACGCCGGTGAAGTCCTGCAGGATCACGCGGGCGGGGGTGAAGGCCACCTCTTTGTTGGGCTCGGCCTTCGGGTCCCAGTTCGCCAGGGCCAGCACATCATCGGCCGTCACAGTGCGGCCATCCTCAGTGCGAAGCAGATTTTCAAGCAAGATTTTTAGCGAGAAGGGGAGCCGCTCGAGCTTGACGCCATGCTTTGCCAGCGCGTCGAGGCGATAGATTTCATACTCGCGAGCACCCACCTTCAAGGTGCTGCGAGCCCCAAAACTATTCGTCATGAGGGTCTCCTTATATCTACGGACCCGGATGGGTAGGATTAGGTGTATTCATTATATCATCATCAGATACACGGTAGCTTATCAGGGCAGGCTGAGCAGCGCCGGCCCGCCTTCGAGCGTCCAGCGGGCGCGGCGCAACCACTCTTCCCAGGTTGGCCCGCCGGCGGCGCGAGCGATGAGGGCGGCGATCTGGCCGAGGGCCAGGGCGTAGAGAGCTTGCGGATCGAGCCCGAGCGCCGCGGCCCGCTCGCGGCCATAGCCATCGAGCAGCGCGTCTCGGCACGCCTCCGGCACGCCGCGGAAGCGCAGCGTCCAGGCGGTCCAGGCCAGATCGAGGCGCGGGTCGCCCCAGCCCGCGAGCTCCCAATCGAGTAGCGTTGGCCTGCCATGGGCCCAGAGCAGATTGTGCAGGCCGGCGTCGCCGTGGACGAGGCGCGGCGCCGGGGGCCGCCAGGCCTGGTGGGCCAACGCAGCGCTGAGCGCCTCGCGCAGTTCATCAGGTAGGGGCAGGCTCGTCAGCGCGGAGGCGAGGGCCCTGGCCCGCTGCGCCAGCAAAAGGCCCGCGGACTCGGCATCGGCGGGCGCGGCGATCTCCGTGTCGTGAAGCCGGGCCAGGAGGCGGCCAAGGGCCCGCAGGGGCGGCAGCAGCGCGTCGGGCGGGCCGCTGTAGAGGCTGATCCCCGGCGCGCCGGGCCGGCGCCCAAGGGCGAGGACCGTCCAGTTCGCGTCTTCGACGCAGGCCAAGGGGGTTGGAGCGCCGAGGCGGCGGCCCTTGAGCAGTTGAAGCACGCGAGCCTCGCGTCGCAGGTCGGCCCGCTTGATGGGATGGCCGGCGGCCTTGACGATGCAGCGCCGGCCGCCGATCTTGAGCCGCAGGCTGAGGTTCGAGAAGCCGCCCAGGGTGGGCGCCGGCATCGTGAGCGGCTGGCCCGGAAAGGCGGTGGCGAGCAGGTCGGCGACGGGTGCGGGAAGAAGGGGCTGAGTGCTCATTGCGCCATGATACAATGCCCTCATCTCCCGGACGCTGTGTCCTGAAACTTATGCGCTCTATGCTCGAACAGATCGACCTCGACGTCAGCCTCAGCAAGCGTGACTACAAGCAGCAGCTCCCCGAGCTGCAGCGCCGGCTCTACGACATGGAGCAGGCCGTGATCGCGGCCCGCCTGCCGGTGCTGATCGTCTTCGAGGGCTGGGCCGGCACCGCCAAGGTCACCACGATCGGCTCGATCATTCGCCGGCTCGATCCGCGCGGGCTACGGGTGCATCCGATCACGCCGCCGCGAACCAGTGAGCAGCAGTATCCCTGGCTCTACCGCTTCTGGCTGAAGATCCCCAGCTATGGCCAGATCGCGATCTTCGATCGCTCCTGGTATCGCGAGATGCTGGCCGAGCGCACCCGGGGCGGCGACGCCCAACGCTGGCGCGCTCGCTGCGAAGACGCGGTGAACTTCGAGCGGCTGCTCGCCGACGATGGCGCGCTGATCCTCAAGTTCTGGCTGCACATTTCGCGCAAGGAGCAGGGGCGCCGCTTCAAGGCGCTGCTGAGCGATCCGCTCACGGCCTATCAGGTTACCGCCGAGGATCGCAGGCAGCACCGCCACTACAAGGAATACGCGGCCGCCGTAGAGGACTTGATCGCTCGCACTGACACGGTGCACGCGCCCTGGCGTATCATTCCTGCCACCGACAAGTATTACGCCCGCGTGGCCGTGATCAGCGCCACCATCGAGATGCTGGAGGCGCGCTTGGGTCATGGCGCCGCCGCCTTCGATGCCGCGGCGACGCCGGGCGGGCCTACGCTGGACGGGCCGATCTTCCAGGGCGGGAGCCAGAATGGAGGAGCGCTGACGCCGGTGCCCCCTGTGCCGGCCGTCACAGCGCAGGAGCTGCAGCCGGGCATCCTGAAGGGCGTGGATCTCAGCCTGCGCCTGGAGGAGAAGGAGTACCGGCGCGCTATGAAACGCCTCAAGGCGCGGCTGCATCTGTTCGGCCTGGCCCTCTATCGGCAGCAGCGCCCGGCCATCCTTGTCTTTGAGGGTTGGGACGCGGCCGGCAAAGGCGGGGCTATCCAGCGGCTCACTGCCGAGCTCGACCCGCGGGCCTACATTGTCCACTCCATCGCTGCGCCGGCAGGCGACGACAAGGCCCGGCACTATCTGTACCGCTTCTGGCGTCGGCTGCCGCCACGGGGCGCGATCGCCATCTTCGACCGCTCCTGGTACGGGCGCGTGCTGGTCGAGCGGGTCGAGGGCTTCGCCCGCCCCGACGAGTGGCGCCGCGCCTATGCCGAGATCAACGAGTTCGAGCGCCAGCTGGTCGAGTCTGGCACGATCATCTGCAAATTCTGGCTCCATATCAGCCCTGAGGAGCAGCTGCGCCGCTTCGAGGAGCGGCAGAACCAGCCGTTCAAGGCCTGGAAGCTCACTGACGAGGATTGGCGTAATCGCGAGAAGTGGCCACTTTATGAGCAAGCCGCCGACGAGATGCTGTTGCGCACCTCCACGCCGGCTGCCCCCTGGACGATCGTCGAGGCCGAGGATAAGCGCTACAGCCGCGTGAAGGTGCTCCAGACCTTCGCCCGGCGCCTCGAGAGCGAGCTCGGGCCCGTCGGCATCTAGTGGAGGTGGGCTTACCGGCGCACCCAGGCCACCCCCCAAGTGCCGCCCCCCAAGCTCTCAGCTTGGGGGCGGCTCAACATATGGCCCTGCGAACCTCACGAAGGTTTTCTGTGGCTCTACATAGCCCTACGCAGGTGTGACACTCCCTGGCACAGCGCTACGCTATACTTACAGCATCGAACAAACGTTCTGAAGTGCGAGCGCCGAAGGAGGCCCGATGACGATCCAGGACGTCTACACCGCGCTGGACGAGCTGCACAGCTATATTCGCCTGCATATCGCCGCGGGGTTCTTCGACCCTGCCGACATCGCCGGCTACGCCGTGGACGCCTTCGCCGACGAGCTCGATCCGGCTGTGCTTCGCCATCACGCGACGCGCTACACCTGCGAGATCCTCGCCGAGCATAAGGCCGAGCAGCAGACGTGGCCGGCCGTCACCGACTGCGAGCGGCTCGACGCAGCCTTCGCTGCCCTGGAGCGGGAAGGCATCGTCTGCCGGCAGAACTTCAGTTGCTGCGGCAGCTGTGGCGCCAGCGAGATCTGGGACGAGATGGCCGCTGCCGAGGAGGCGGGGATGCGGGTGCAGGGCTACGTCTTCTACCACATGCAGGACACGGAGGCCGCTGTGCAGGGCGAAGGGCTCTACCTGAGCTACGGGGCCGTGGCCGACGGCAGCGGGCCGGCCGAGGCGGTAGGCCGGGCCGTGATGGACGCGCTGGAGCGCAAAGGCCTCGAGCCGATCTGGGATGGGCAGTGGACCCACCGCATTTTCGTGCCGATGGACTGGAAGCGGCGCAGGCTGTAGCCCGTGCTCTGCGTACGTGTGCTGCTTCACAAGGTTCGTAGACGGCGCATGCAAGCTGCCCCCCGAGCATTCAAGCTTGGGGGGCAGCGGTGGTAAGGTGGGAGGGAGTCCTGTGCCGATCTCGCGAAGCAGGACACCTACGGGCTACGACTCTACGGCTCGCGGCGCAGCGGCGAGCGTGCGCCGGATCTGGTCGAGGTGGGCCTCGCCGTGCTCGGCGTAGACCTGCAGGATGCGGGCGAGGCTCATAGGGCCGTTCTCGGGGTGATCGCCCGTGCGCTCCCACGCCGTCTCCGGCAAATGTTCCCAGAAGCGCACCCAGCGGGCGTGGAGGCCGCGCAGGATGGCGAGCGAGTCAGCAATATCGGCGGAGCTGCCGTCGGGGAGCACCGCCCAAGCGTCCTGATCGTAGGGCTTCAGGGGCGGGCGCTCCTCGGTGAGGATCAGTTTACAGCGCACATAGCTGTTAGTGTGGGAGTCGACGAGGTGATGAACATTCTGGGCCACCGTCCACTCCCCCGCGAGGTACGGCGTAGTCAACTCCTCAGCCGTGAGCCCGGCAACGAGGGCCTCGAGCTTGGCGGGCAGGGCGGCGATCGCGGCGATCTGAGCGGCGCGCTCCGCGGACATTGGCTACCTCCCGGCTACCTGATGCTCATCGGCATGATGATGTGGATGTAGCCCTCCTGGCCGACTGGCTTGAACACGCCGGGGCTCTGGGGCGTCTGGCTCTCGAAGGCGATCTGCGCAGTCTTGATCGCGCCGAGCGCCTCGGTGAGATACTTCACGTTGAGTGCGATCTGGCCGCCCTCGCCCTGGACCATGCCGTCGAGCTCGCCGGTGTTGTCGCCCACCTCGGCAGCGTTAGCGCTGATCACCAGGCGGCCGGGGCCGAGCTCACCGCCCGGCTCCATCGTCAGCTTGACGACGTTCTGGCTGGCGGTGGCGAAGTAGGATGCGAGCTTCACCGCTTTGGCCAATTCGGCCGTGTCGAGCACGGTGCGCGTCGCGTAGCGCTGCGGGATGATCCGCTCCACATCGGGGAACTTGCCGTCGATCAGGCGGGAGACCAGCTCGGTATTCTCGGTGTGGAAGAGCACCTGGCCGCCGCTCGGCGTGACGGTGATCGTCACGGGGTCGTCGGTATCGCCGGCGATGCGCGCCAGCTCCGAGAGGGCGCGAGCCGGCACGATGAACTCGCTCGGCTGGGCCACCGGCTCGGGCAGGGTGACCGTTCGGGTGGCGAGGCGGAAGCCGTCGGCGGCGGCGAGGAAGAGGCGGGTGTCGTGGAGACGCACAAGCACGCCGGCCAGCACCGGGCGCGAGTCGTCGCTGGCGGCGGCGAAGGCTACCTGCTCGATCGCCTCCCGTAGCACATCGGGGGGCAGACTCGCCGTGGGCTCCTTGTCGGCGATAGTCGGGATCACCGGGAACTCATCGGCCTCGATGCCCTTGATATTGCTGGTGAAGCGGCCACACTCCACCTTCACCGTCTGTGTGCGCGGGTCGAGGGTGAGGGTCACCCGGTCGTTGGGCAGGCCGCCGACCACATCGGCGAGCAGCTTGGCGGGCACCGTCACCGCGCCCTCCTCCTGCACTTGGGCGCCGATCCAATGGGTGATGCCGACCTCCAGGTTGGTGGCCGCCAGCTTCAGCCGCCCGCCGTCGGTGGCGAGCAGCACATTGGCGAGCACAGGGAGGGTGCTCTTCGTGGCGACCGCGTGGCTCACGGTGGCGAGCCCCCGCTTCAGATTCTCCTGCAGGCAGGTCAGCTTCATCGCAACTACTCCTTACGCGTGCGGGCAATACGATACAGGCCGGGCGAGGCGCCGCCTCCCGGCTGTCGCTCGACTTCGTGGTGCAGGGACTATCAGGCTGAATTGGTGCCGAGATTATAGCATGCTGGCCGCCGTTGTAGGGCAGTTACGAGATTGCAGATCGCCTACGGGCGCTGCCGGGTTTACCGCTGTGTGAAGCCATCCCCATCGGCTATCAGCTCGATCCGATTACCGAACGGGTCATCGATATAAACGCGCTGACGCTCGAGTCCGGCATCGTCCTCCCTCACTGTCACCCCCGCCACTTGCAGCCGCGCCACGAGCTCGGCGAGATCACGCACGAGTAGGGCGGGATGGGCCTTCCTGGCAGGGGAGAATGGGTCCTCAACGCCGAGGTGGATCTGTGTTCCTGGCGCGGCGAACCAGCAGCCGCCGCGGGCCGCCAGGGGCGCCGGCTTCACCAGTTCAGCCATACCGAGCAGCCCCCCGTAGAACGCCCGCGCCAGCTCCTCGCCGCCGCGAGGCATCGCCAGCTGCACATGGTCCAGCCCTGTGATCATATGGGTCGCTCCTCTCTTCTTGCGCGCCAGGGCCTATTGTGGCACAATCGTTCGTACGGCGCAATCGAAGCTCTCGGCACCTCAATGGCGAATATCGGTCAGACTGTCCGGCTCAAGCAGGCCACGGCCCCCGCCTGCGGCGTCGCCTTGGGTCAGATCCTCGGCGGCCGTTTCCGTGTGGATGCAGTGATAGGCCATGGTGGGCAAGCCGTGGTCTTTCAAGCCGCCGACTTGGCCCGCGGCGGCGTGGCTGTGGCGGTGAAGGCGGCCCGCCGCGACCTTCCGGCCGCCGCCCGCGCTGAGGCCGAGGATGTGCTGCGCTGGGAGGGCGTGCTGCTGCGGCGCATGCGTCACGCCGCGCTGCCCCGGCTCTTGCGGTTGGAGGGCAACTCCCGCGCGCTCTGGCTGGCCCGCGATCTGGTGCCGGGCGAATCGTTGCTTGCTATAGCCCGTCAGGGCCCCCAGGAGCCCCGCCGCGTGCTCGCCTGGGCCATGCAGCTCTGCGACCTGCTCACCTTCCTGCACACCCGCGATGTGCCGGTGGTGGTGGGCGATCTCAAGCCGGCCAACTTGGTGCTGCGCCCCGACGGCACGCTGGTCCTGATCGACCTCGGCGCCGCTCACACGCTCACCAGGCGCCCGCCGCGCAAGCCGCGGCCGCGCCACGGCACGCCGGGCTACGCGCCGCCGGAGCAGCTCGGCAGCTGGGGTCACGACGAGCGCTCCGATGTCTTTGCCCTCGCCGTCACCTGCTACGAGTTGCTCACCGGCATCGACCCCGCGCTCTCGCCGCTGCAGTTCGACCTCGATCGGCTCGATCGAGTGGCGCCGCGGCTGGCACCTGCCCTGCGCTGGGCCCTGGCGCTGGACGCAGCGCAGCGCTGTCCCACGGCCGCGGCCCTGCGGGCGCGGCTGGGTGCGCCCCGGCCGGCGCAGCCGCTCTTCCTCGGCGCCGGCGTGGCCCTCGCCGACATGCGCGATCTGAGCGCCGCCGCGCAGCGAGCCCCCCGTGCCCTGGAGCCCGCCGTGAGCAACGGCGCTCTTGAGCGCTGGCTCGCCACCCACCCCGATGCCTCGCTCGGGGCGCTGCGCTACAGCCTGCGGGCCGCGCAGCGGAGCGCCCCGACGCGCCAATCGCCCCTCGACACATTGCTCACGGCGATGGCGCCCGTCGAGGGCAGCCGTCTGCTGCAGTTCGCGCCGGCGCGCCTCGACTTTGGCGAGATCCCGCTGCGCAGTTGGCGGATCTGGAGCCGGCCCCAAACGCTCACCCTGTACAACAGCACCTTTACGCCGCTGCGCTGGGAGCTGAGCTGCCCGCAGCAGCGCGACGCCGATCTGCGCGTGCTCGCCCAGGGCAAGCCGCAGCGCCAGGCCTCCGGCGTGATCGGCGCCGGCGAGCGCCTGAGCCTGGAGATCGTGGCCATGGGCGCGACCGGCCCCCGCAGCGGCGCGCTCCAGTTGCGCTGCGGCAAGCATACCTGGTCCATCCCTTGGGAGGGCGTCGCTCGCCCGGGCGTGGCCATCGGCAACCGCCAGATCGCCCGCCTCGAAGATCTCGATCTCAGCTGGCCCGATCTGGTGCCCGCCCTCGAGGCGCTTATGGCTCAGGGCGCGCTCTCTCGCTGGCTGCGGGCCACCGGCCGCAAGGCGCTCGCCGCCGAGATCGAGGCCGCCCTCGCCCGCAAGCCCGACGAGCTCGCGCGCCGCCTGTTGATTGGACGCATCCTACACGAGCTTGCTCCCGGTCGCTTCCCGCTCCTTCGCGTGCGCGGCATCGAGCTCGCCGCCAGCCGCCCCCTCACCGCTGGCGAGCCCGCCTACCTCCTGCTCGAACTCGACAACCTTGGCCGAGCGCCTGTGCCTATCGTCTGTCGCAGCCTGACGCCATGGGCCCAGGTTGCGGCCGCACCCGCCGCTATCGGTCCCGCCGCCACGGCCCGGCTCTCAGTGCGCCTCTACCCAGCGCACACGCTTCGCGGGCCACAGTCGGTGGCCCTGGCTCTGGAGGCCGGCGCCCTTCCCCTGCAGATCGTGCTGCCTGTGCAGATCACGCCCGAGCGCTGGTGGCAGCGGCTGCGCCGCCTGATCAGTGGGCCCTGAGCCCCGAGTTGGGCGACGACCGACCACAGACGACAGACCACGGCCAGGCAAGGTGCGGGCGGTCGTCAGTCGTCGGTCGTCCGTCGTCCTAGCTAGCAGCTCAACCGTGGAAAGCTGTACTAGCCGCTATAGCCCTCCAGCCGGTGCAGCACCTCGCCCGCGTAGGGCACCACCAGCAGGTCCGGGTCGTCGCTCGCCGTCCACGCCGCCACATCGATGCTCGCCGGGTCCATGTAACCCAGACCAACCGCGCGGCACTCCTCTTCGGGGATGCCGGTGGCGAGCGTCACCTGGATGCGGGGCCGCTCGATGCCTGTGATCGGGTCGTAGGTGCCGGCGCCCCGCACGTGGGTGGAGTGGGCGAGCACGCCCCAGGGGAGGTGGCGGAAGCGCTCCCACTGCAGCGCGAAGTAGTCGCGCACGTGGAAGCCAACTTGGCGGATCACGGCGCCGTGGGTAACGCTGAACTCGCGGATGTGGGGCGCGTAGATGATCAGCTCACCCCCGTCGGCCACCACCGGCTCCAGCTTGTACATCCCTTTCGCGCCCACCCAGATCTCGTCGTACATCTCCGGCAGCACAGCCAGCACGCGTTTGTAGGGGTGGGGCATATAGCGCACATGCACCTTCGCCGAGAGCGCGGCGGCCTCCCGCTGTGCCGCCTCCGGGGTGCCGAAGAACAGCCCGTGGATGCCGGCCTTCGAGATCACGCAGCAGAAGGCGTGGCGCGGCGTGGGGATCATGGCCGCCGCCCGGTCGATCAGGCGCCGCACCGGCGTATCGATCGTGCCGATGATCGCATAGCAGGTGATCAGGGCGCCCAGCCAGTGGGTGATGTCGATGATCTCTGGCCCCGCGATGCCGGGCACGAAATATTTGTTGCCCCCGCTGAAGCCCACAACCTCGTGGGGGAAGACCGGCCCGCACACCAGCAGCTCGTCATAATCGAGCACGGCCCGGTTCAGGCGCACCGGCACATCCACACTGAGCAGGCCGCCGCTGATCGTGGCCACCTCGTCGGCGGGGATGGTGCCCAGCTCCACGAGGGCGGCGGGATCCTTCCAGGCGTGGTTCAGCAGGCCGACGGCGCCGTAGGTGCCGGCCCGCTCCTCGGGCGTCAGGCCGAAGAGCTCCAGCATGTCCGCCTCGTCGAGCGGCGGGTGGGTGCCCAGGGCGACCATGAAGTCGAGCCGGGCGGCGCGGCCGGCCAGCTGCTCACAGATCGCCCGGAAGAAGAGCGGCATGCGCATCGTCCGCGTCTGGTCGGGAACTAGCACCAGCACCCGCTTTCCCGCTAGGTCAAGGCTTGCGAGCGAGCGCGCGACAATGCCTTCGATCTCGGTGTCGGTGAGCATGACAGTGGCTCCTTCTGCAGCTGGAGCGTCCCGTTCCAGTCTGCGATCCAGTATACCGCTCACTGCTCGATCAGAAAGACGCTTCCCGGCAGCAGTTTGGCCCGCTTCTTCGCCTCGGCCGAGCGCTGAGCGACCTCGCCTGGGTGGCTGAACGGACGCCAGGCGCTGCTCACCACCGCAAAGCTGATGGTCATGAGCGGGAACTGTGTCGCCCGCCCCTGGCGATCCACGCCGCTGATGTAGCCGTCTGCCCGCGCCTGCGGATCGTAGAAGAGCGGCACCGTCTTGTCGAACTGGGCGATCGCCGCCTCGCAGATCGCCGCTGCGCGATCCGGCGTTGTGATCAGCACAAAGTCGTCCCCGCCGATGTGACCAACAAAATCGTCGGGATTGCCGTGGGCCCGCACCGCCTCCATCAGCAGCTGGGCCGTGCGCAGGATCACGGCGTCGCCCCTCAGAAAGCCGTAGCTGTCGTTGTAAGCCTTGAAGTGGTCCAGGTCGGCGTAGCAGATCGCGAAGGGCTGCCCATCCGCGATCCGCTGAGTGATCGCCCGCTCGATCGCCACGTTCCCGGGCAGCCTGGTCGAGGGATTCGCGCCGCCCTCCCGTTCGCTCCGGCGCATGGCCGCCTGCACCCGTGCGCTCAGCTCGGCCCCGCTGAAGGGTTTGGTGATATAGTCGTCGGCGCCGAGCTGCAGGCCCCGCACCTTCTCGGCTGCCGAGTTGAGCGCTGAGACCAGGATGATCGGCGTCAGTTGGGTCTCCGGCTGCGCTCGCAGGCCGCCCAGCACGGTGAAGCCGTCCAGGTCCGGCAGCAGCAGGTCGAGCAGGATCAGGTCGAACTGCTGCTCGCGCGCCAGCTGCAGCACCTCCGTGCCGCTGTGTACCGCCGTTGTCTGGTAGCCCTCCTCTGAGAATTGCAGCGCGATCGTGGCGGCGATATCGGGCTCGTCGTCCACCACCAGGATGTGCCGCTTGGTCTCGCGGGTCGTAGTGCCCGGCGCGATCGCCCGCTCGATCAGCTCGGCGGCCTGCTCGGCCGGGAGCTCAGGCGAGATGCTGAGCGCAGCCTCCCCACCGATGCCGGAGGCGTCCCCGCGGAGCGCCATCAGCGCCACTCGCACGCCTTTGGTGTCGGGATCCTCGGCGAGGATATGAAGCGCTGTGCTGCCCTGAGCATCCACCTGCGGGTCGAGCAGCACCAGGGCCGGTCGCCGCTCACGGGCCAAGTCGAGCCCCTCCGCCGAGCTCGCAGCCTGCAGCACGCGATGCCCCCGCCGCTTCAGGGCCGTCGCGATCGGAAGGGCTGGGCTCGTCGCCCCCGCCACGATCAGCACCAGATCACTCGTCGGGGCTGCGCCGCCCGCCGCGGTCAGGGCTCTACCGGGGCTTCCTTCGCCATGTGGCGCATCGGTGCCCAGCGGAAACGCCTTTCCCACCTGATTCAGCTCGGCGAGCGGCAACTCGATCCGCAGCTGCTCATCCGTCACGCGGGCCTCGCGCAGCAAGAGCTCGCAGATCGCCCGCAGGCGCCCTGTGCTCCGCTCGAGCGCGGCCAGCAACTCCGGCACCATGGCGTCATTGCTGTTGGCCAGGCGTCGTCGCAGCAGCCCCACGGCCCCTTGGAGCGAGGTCAACGGCGAAAGTAAGGCGTGCACAAAGCGGTCGTGCTCCTGTGGCGCGCTCATTCGTTTGTCCCGCCCTGTCTCAGCGCAGCTGTCACACTGCTGATCAGCCGCTCAGCGGCGATCGGCTTCTCCAGGTATGCGTGCACGCCCAGATCGAGCCCGTGGGCTCGCGCGGATTGGTTCATCCCCTCCGCTGTGAGAATGATCACGGGGATCGCGGCGGTCTCAGGCCGGCCCTTGAGCCTGCGCAGCACCTCGAAACCGTCGAGGCCCGGCATCTTGATATCGAGCAAGATCAGATCGGGGCGCTCCCGCTCGGCCGCAGCGATCGCCTCGTAGCCGTCGCGGGCGTTCGTCACCCGCAGACTCTGGCGCTCCAGCATGCGCACGAGCAAGGAGCGCACATGCGGGTCATCATCAACCACCAGCACATGGGCGGCCCCACCTGCGCGCTGCTCATCGCCGCTTGTGGCCGGTTGGCGCGAGAGGGCGCTTTCGCCGCCGGGTGCGATCGGCAGCGTGAAGCTAAAGCGGCTGCCTTCTCCCGGCTGGCTCTCGAGCCACATTCGCCCGCCCTGCTCCTCCACCAGGGCCTTGCTGATCGCCAGGCCAAGCCCGGTGCCCCCCACGTCCCGCGTCGACGAGCTATCGAGCTGTTGGAACTTCTGGAACAGGCGCGGCTGCTGCTCAGGGGCGATCCCGCGACCCCAATCGCGCACTGCAAAGCAGACCATCTGGCCCTTAAGGCGGGCGCTCAGCTCCACCCGCTGCCCCGACTGCGAGAACTTGACCGCGTTCGAGAGCAGGTTGATCAGCACCTGGGTCGAGCGATCGCGGTCGGCCAGTACCGCCGGCAGCCTTGGTTGCACCTTCACCTCCAGGCTGACGCCGCGATTATTGGCGAAGGCCGCCATCGCCGCCGCCGCGTTGGTGCAGAGCTCCTCCGGCGCCAGGGGCTCGCGACGCAGCTGGATGCGGCCCTGCTCGATCTTGGCGATGTCGAGAATATCGTTGATCAGCCGGATCAGCCGCTCGCTATTGGCTAGCGAGATGCTCAGCAGATCGCGCGCACGCTGCGGCATGCCCTCGGCCATCCCTGGCCGCCCGTTCTCCGGCTGGCCAAGCACCAGTTGCAGCGCCCCCTGGATGCTCGTCAGCGGCGTCCGCAGTTCGTGGGAGACGATCGACACAAAGTCGTTCTTCATGCGCTCGACTTCCCGCTCCCTGGTGATATCGCGGAACACCAGCAGCCGCCCGAGGTAGCGATCGTGCAGGTCGGTCACCGGCGCCGAGTAGCATTGGAGCAGCCGTGGCTCGGGGCTGAGGATGGGGAACTCATCAACCGCCCGCTCGCTCTGGGAGTTGAGCAGCTGGCCGAGCCAGCTATTGAAGCGAGGGCCATCTTCGAAGATGCGGGCGAACAGGCTGCCGAGCTGGTCGAAGCTCTTGCCCACCAGATCCCGCTCCGTCAGCCCAAAGAAGAAGCGCGCTCGCCGGTTGACGATCCGTGGCCGCCGGCGCTCGTCGAGCATCAGGATCGCGTCGTTGGTCGCGTCCACCACCGCCCGTGTCCGTTCCTGGTCAGCCCGGGTTTGGGCGAAGAGCCGGGCGTTCTCGATCGCCACGGCGGCCTGGCGCCCGAGGATCCGCAACAGCTCTATCTGGCTGGGCGACACGCGGCCGCCTGGCCGCGCAACCACCTGCAAGATCCCTGTGAGCCAGCCGCCCGCCAGCAGCGGCACGCTCACCAGGTTCGCCGCCCCGAGTTCCTGGAGCGCTGCCACCAGGGGGCGCTGATCGCTGGCTGCGGGCCCGTCCGCGTCCAGCGTGATCAGCGGGAGACCGAGGCGGGCTGTCTCCCGGGCTTGGGCGAGGCTGTGGGTCAGCAGCGGGCGCTCCCAGAGGAGTGCGGGGTCAGGACCGTAGGCCGTCTCGGGGCCGCGGGCGGCCACAGCGAGCTCAACATGTTCGGCCTGGTCGTTGTACAGGTAGAGCGCGCCGCCGCCGAGCTGCAGCACCTCAAGGATCTGGCTCAGCACAGCCCCGAGTAGCCGGTCGATCAGGTTGGTGTAGAGCAGGCCGATATCGGTGATCGCGCTGACGGCGCTGCTGAACGTTTCGAAGAGTTGCTCCTGCTCCCGCTCCCCACAGCGTTCGAGGGCCAGCGCGGCGTCGGCGGTGAGCTCCAGTGTCGGCTCCTCCCAGCCGGGGGCGGGCTCGTGCCCCGGCGCCCATGCCAGGGCCAGCACGCCGTGGAGCTTTCCTGCATCGGCCACCGCCACAAGCTCGGCCTCGCCCGCGCCCAGAGCCTCCAGCAACGGTGCGGCCGCGGTATCTGCCGCGCTACAAGCTGCCCGCCGCTGCTGTTGCAGTGCTGCCAGGGTATCGGTGCTCAGAGTGAGATGGGGCGGCGCGCCTTGAGCGCCCTCGCCGTCGTAGAGGCGAAACCGTAACGCGCCCTCGCAGGCGGTGTACAGCGCGGCAGCAGCACAACCGCTAACAGCTACCGCCGTGGCGAGCAGCGGGCGATACACCTCTATCGGCGTCGTGGCCCGCGCGAAGCTGCGGCTCGCCGTATAGAGGGCGCGGAGCTGTGTCGGCTCGAGGCCGACGGGCTGCTCGGCGGCCGGCTGCGGTACAGCCGGCGTGACGGATGCTTCCTCCATAGTTGGAGTCAGGCCTTCCCCGCGAGGATCTCGTTGATTCGTTGGGCCAGATCAAAGACGTCGAATGGCTTGACGATGTAGCCCCGCGCGCCGATCGCCAACCCGTGCCGCACCTCGTCCTCTTGCGACTTGGCCGTCAGAAAGATCACCGGCATCGACCGCGTCCGCGGATCTTGCTGGAGGAGCGCGCAGGCGGTGAAGCCGTCGACTCGCGGCATCATCACATCGAGCAGCACCACATCAAAAGGCTGGGATTGGGCCGAGGCGATCGCGGCTTGGCCGTCACCGACCACCACCACCGAGCAGCCGGCATCCTCGAGGGCTAGCCGTGTGATCAGCTGAATGTCGGGTTCGTCCTCGGCCAGCAACACCCTCATCGATCGCCATCCTCCATCAGCGCGAGCTGCCGTGCAACTTCCTCGATCGCGATTCGCTGCTTCCGGTAGAAGTCGGACTCGCTCATCGCCAGACGATTGGCCACATCGCGCACGGTTTTCCGCTGCAGAAAGCGGCCCTCGAGCAGGTTATACAGCAGCCACTCCTGCGCCGTTGGATCGAGCTGCTCATCTGGCCGCAAGTTACTGATCGCCTGCCGCAGCACGGTCTGCAGGGCGCGAGTGGGGCTGCCGCCCTGGCTTTGGAGCAGCCGACGCACCGAGCGCATGCCGAGCAGCGGGCTCTCGGCCAGCTTAGGGCCGCCCCAGAACTGGGTCAGGGCATCCTTCACCAGCTGCGGGAACTCAGGATGCATCACCACATCGCCCTCCATTGAGGCGATCGTGGCGGGCGTGGCCTGTTCGAGGCGGCTCGCGAGCTGCTGGAGCGACTGCATCTCGGGGCCTAAGCCGCGCAGCGTGTCGAAAATGCGCTGCTGCATCTCCACAGTCGAGAGGGCCAACTCCATCTGGTGTGCCAGCACACTGATCAGCTGACGCGTCTCGGGGGCCAAGCCGTCGTCCTGCCTAAGCTGCTCCGGCGGATAGGCAACGGCTAGCGCGCCGAGGAAGAGGCCATCGGGGCTGTAGAGCGGCAGCAGGCAATAGCCGCCGCAGTAGAGGAAGGCGTCGGTGGGCGGGAGCGTATCGCGGGCGCGCGGCGGCAGGCCTTCGAGCTGCGGCACGAGCTCGTTGAGCGGGTACTCGGCCACAAAGCGCTTCACCATATGCCGCGGACCGCACACGGCCCTGATCGTGTAACCGCCGTCGCCGGGGGCGATCACAAAGCCGGTATCCACCTTCAGCGCGCCGCAGACGGCTACAAGGGAGTTCTCCAGCAGCACCCGTAGGTCGGTGCGGGTGAAGGTGCTCCGCGGCAGGTTTCGCAGATAATCGATCTCTTCTTGGTCCTGCCGATAGATCAGCGCGTCGAGGTAGGGCTTCACCCGGCTGACGAAGATCGGCATCACCACCGTCATTAGCATCACCCCAAAGGTGAGCAGGGTATCGCTGGGCAGGCCGAGCAGCCGCTCGAAGAGCGGGATGGCCTGACTGAACAGCACTATCATGATGCCGATGAAGGGACCGTAGAGCCACCAGCGCAGAAAGTCCTGCTTGATCAGCCGATCAGGGAGCAGCACGCCCTGAAACGCGATCGAGTAGGTCATCACTGTCACCATGGCGGCTACGATGATACTGGCGATGGCCTGGAGCACCAGGATCACGCTCGCAGGCACCGCCGTGGGCGCTCCGATCACCAGGAACGGGAAGACACCGATGCCTGGCGCGGCGAAGGTGGCGCCGAGGTAGAGCAGGCGTCGCCGTTGGGTGAAGGTGAGCGCGCTTCGCTGCGATTGGATGATGGCGAGCAGGGCTACGATCGCGCCGGTGAGGAAGAAAAGGCAGTAAACCCAGAAGAGCGGACCGGGCCGGAACTGTGCGACCGGGCCGCTGGGCAGGCCGCCGCTGACGATCAGGTTGGTGCCGAGGGCCACCAGCAGAAAGAAACAGAAGCTGCCGGCGTACGCCAGATAGACCAGCGGGCGTGCGTGTTTGGCCCGGGTGCGGCGCTCGGTGAGCGCAAGCAGCCCGTTGGCAAGGTGAATATAGCCTGCTGGCACCACGGCGATGCCGAGCCATTGGGCTCGGCCAAGGAACTCAACCGTGCG
The DNA here is from genome assembly GCA_034429295.1 of Chloroflexaceae bacterium. Lineage (GTDB taxonomy): Bacteria > Chloroflexota > Chloroflexia > Chloroflexales > Chloroflexaceae > OHK40. The sequence continues at coordinate 1,145 of DAOUGF010000559.1, read as the reverse complement.
GGCGCGGCTCGCGAGGGGCAACAGCAGATCGCCGCTGTACACCACCACTACGCCGGCGAGCAGCACCAGGAGCGCGCGGGCGATATCGTTCCGCCAGTTTTGCAGCACGATATACGCCAACAATGAGAAGGTTACGATCAGAACAGCTGCGGAGAGCAGCGCGTTGACTTGCTCAAGGATCGTTATCATAGCGGGGAAAAAGGCGGCAAGCGTCCGCCGCTCCACCGATTATACCACAGCGATCTTTGGCTCTCCGACCGCTCCCGGGGGCTATGCTATAATCCCTCAGAGGTTAGGCGGCGCGCTTCGGCACCCGTGTAGACTAAGGTCATTGTATGAATCTCAGCGCCCGCAGCATCCCTAATCTTCTTGGACTCTTTCGCATCATCACCACCCCGCTGCTTGTCTGGCTGATCATTGGCGCGCAGCCTGCAGGCTACCTGTGGGCGGTGCTGCTCCTGCTCCTGATGGCCATTTCTGATCTGGCCGATGGTAAAATCGCGCGCCGGCTGAAAGTTGTCTCGCCGCTGGGGATCTTCCTCGACACCATCAGCGACAAGATCTTTGTCACCGGGGCCCTGCTACCGATGGTCCAGATCGGCCTGCTCTCAGGTTGGGTCGCCTTTATCATTATCGTGCGCGAGTTTATTGTCTCTGGGCTGCGCTCGTTTGCTGCGGCTGAGGGTGTGGTTATCTCCGCCGGTCAGCTCGGCAAGCAGAAGCTTGTCATCCAGGTTGTGGCGATCATCTGGTGTCTCCTGGCCGCAAATAGCGATCAGGGAGGCCTCCTCAGCGCCCTCGCGGCTGGCCCGATTGGCTGGCTGCTGGGCCTCTGGCCCATCGCCATGGGCCTTGCTGTGATCTGGACTCTCGCCTCCGGCATCGAGTATCTCTGGCGCGCATGGCCGCTGCTCCGGAGCAGCTGGGCGCCTCGACCTGTCACGGAGGGGCCGCGGGTCGAGTAGCCAGCTTAGCCTGATGCGGCGAGAATAGCAAAGCACAAGGCCATCGATATTGAATCGATGGCCTTGTGCTTTGCTTATGGTAGGGTGCGCGGACCTACGTTCCCAGGGCTCAGGCCCCAGTAGCATCGGCGCTGCGGCGTTTCACGACCCGGTTCGGGATGGGACGGGGTGGGTCCACCG
>DAOUGF010000558.1:0-10416 GCA_034429295.1 Chloroflexaceae bacterium | reverse complement strand
TGATCGTGTAGGTCACGGTTCGGCTACCGTCGGCCTCCGCCTCCCCGACGCTCACCAGGGTCGCCAGCTGGCTGAAGCCGTTCGGGCCGGCGACCCGGATGTTGCCCGTTCCCAGCGAGGCCAGATCCAGCCCGCTGCTGTCCTTATAGGTGACGGACAGCGTCAGCGTGGCGCCGCCCGCTTTCAACGGGGCGATCTGCGCGAGCGCCGCTGTGGGTGGTGTGTTGTCCGTCAGGGACACGCCCGTCGTCAGGGTCGCGCTCGCGTTGGCCACGGCACTACCCCGCGAGGTCACCGTCACTGTGGCCGTGTCCTGGTCGTCGGGGCCGGCGCTCGCCGGCACCGCTACCGACACCTGCAACTCGGCGCTCTGGCCCGGGCCGATGGTTAGCGTGTCGGTTGCCGGTGTCGTGGCCCAGCTGTTGCCGGCGACGGCCACATCGAAGGTGTCGGTGTAGCTGCCCGTGTTCGTCACACTCAGGGTGTAACTGGCCGCCGCGCCAGGGTTCGCCGTGCGCGTATCCGTAGCCGGCGTGATGCTCACCCCGAAGCTACTGACCGCGAGCGTGAGCGGGATGCTCAGGCTCGGCGTGGAGGGATCGTTGCTCTGCAAGCAGAGTTCGCCGCTGTAGACGCCGATGCCCAGCCCGCTCGAGTCGAAGCTCACCGTCACGCGCTCGTCCTCGCCCGCGGCCAGGCTGCCCGCGGCCAGATTCACACTGGCCCAGGAGGGCGCAGAGGGGCACCCGAGCGACCAGGTCAGCTCAGCCGCGCCATGGTTGGCGATCGTCAGCGTGCGGGTCACCACGCTGTCGGGCGGCTGGCTGCTCAGCAGCGTCTCCGGGGCGACGGTCGCGCAGGGCGCGTCGAGGCCGAGGGTCGGGTTGAGGAACAACTCCCCGCCAGCCGGCACCGCCAACTCCAGGCTCTGGGTGAGGTAGCCGGTGGCGGTGATCACGGCGGTGTAGCTACCGGCCGGCAGCCAGTACTCGAACCCGCCCTGGCCGTCGCTGGTCAGCGAGACGCTTGTCGCGCCGCTGATAGCGATGCCCGCCCCGGCCAGGGGGAGCGCAGGCGGACCGCACTGCCCGTTACCGCTGATGGTGCCGCTCACCCGGCCGTAGTTCGCCGGCGCGACCACGTTCATCGTCACCGGGACGCGCAGGGCTGGCTGCGGCGTGTTATGGGTGAGGAGGAGGGTGGCGGTGTAGACGCCCGGCTGGTCGTAGCCGCTGGCGTCGAAGCCCACGCTCAGGTTCTGGTTGCCACCGGGCCCGACCATCCCGCTCCGTGGACTGACAGACAGCCAGCCGTTGCTCAGGCCGTCCGACGACGATCCATAGCTGCCGCAGGAGGGGAAGCTCGCCGGCCGGAAGCAGAGCGCCATCTCGTTCTGGAGACTCGACGCATTGTAGGAGTACTGAGCGCTCGTCGCCGCATCCGGCCCGCGCACGCCCACCGTGGCGCTCGCGCCGAAGTTGTAGCGCGCATCGCCGAAATCCACATCCTTGTACTTGTAGATGATCCGCCCATCCTCCTCCAGCAGCGCCTGGAAGGTCGCCGCGCCGATTTGCGAGTAATGCGGGCGGTCGCTCCACTGGATAATCACCCGGCGGTTCGGGGCGGCGCCCTCCACCTTCCAGGTCACTTTGCCCGTATCGTCGTCGATATCGTCCCAGAAGGGCGCGATGAGCCAGTTCGGCGTCGAGCCCTCGTCTAACCTCCGATTGGAATAACTGATCTCACCGCTTGTCGCGCCCGCCAGAATAGCGCCGTTATTGCCGATCCGCAGCGCCGTGATGGCCTCACCATAGAAGGGGAAGGCGAACGGCAGCGTGATATTCGCCTCGCCCTCATCGGTTAGCGCCAGATCTGTGCCGTCAGAGGCATCCTGCCAACTGTAGCTGATCGACTCCCAAGTGTAGCTGCTCGTCTCCCCGATGATCGGCGTGGCATTAAAGCGCAGCTCGGTCGTCCCGCTGTTGGCGACGGCCAGGCTCGCCGTCGCGCTCTGGCCCATCTCCACCGTCTGTTCGATGGAGGTGGGCGACGGTTCGGCGCAAGGCTTCTGGAGCACGAGTGTGCGGTCGTCGGCTGTGGTGGCGCCCGTCGTGACGGTCAGGGTCGCGCTGCTGGGCACGTGGTCTGCCGCGCTGATGGTGACGCTGTAGCTGCCGGGCTCCAGGTAGACGGTGTAGGCGCCGCTGGCGTCGGTGACCAGGGTGGAGGGCGGCGTCGTGCCCAGCTCCACTAGCGCGCCAGCAAGAGGGGTCGGGATGGCGCAGACGCCGCTGCTCAGGATGCGGCCATCGATCCGGCCCATGGTCGTGGTCGGCTCGACCGTCAAGGTCACCGGCAGCGAGCGGCTCAGCTCGGGCCGACCAGGGGAGCTGATGGCCAGCCTTGCAGTGTAGACGCCCGGCTGTGGCGGGTGCAGGTCGGCGTGCCAGCCGATGTCGATCTGCGCGGTGGCGCCGCCGGGAATGGTCACGGTGTCCTGGCTTTGGCTGAGCCAGGGCACGGCGTCGGCCGCGAGCGGGGTGAAGCCGCCGGCCTGCTCGCTCAGGCTCACATCCAAGGGCACGACGTCGTTGTTGGTGAGCTCCAGCAGGCCGGTGTCGGTGATCACAGCGCCGTAAGCGAGCGTCCGCTCCAAGGCCGCCGGGTCCACCTCGAGGTGCGGAAGCAGGGAGGCGTCGGCCGTGGTCGTAATGCCGCTGGTGACCGTCACCCCACTCAGTGTCGCTGTGGCGTAGCCCGGCTTGCTCAGGGTGACGGTGTAGCTGCCGGGGGGAAGGATCTGGGCGTACTGCCCATCGGCGTTGGTGCTGATATTGAAGTTCGCCGGCCCGCTTAAGCCCACCGCGACACCGGCGAGGGGCGCCCCGTTGGCCTGGTCCACCACTGTGCCGATCAGCGCGCCGCCGGGCATGGTAATGTCGTACGTCAACTCCTGCAGATCGCCGACCGTGATGTCGCCGCTCACCGTAGCGTAGGTCGGGTGGACCGCGCTGATCGTGTAGTTGCCGGGCGCTAGGTTCAAGCTGTAGCTGCCGTCGGCGCCCGTGATCGCTGTAAAGCCGCCGGCTGTAATCGTCGCGCCGGCGATCGGCGTGGGCGGACTGAAGGCCGAGCGCACCACGCCGCTCACGCTGCCGCCCAGCAGGGTGAAGTCCAGGGTGGTGGGCGCGCTCGTGCTGAGCGTTACCCCGTTGATCGACTGGGTTGCGAAGCCCATCTTTGAGGCCGTGACGACGTAGGTACCGGGGAAGGTGTGCAGGGTGTAGGCGCCGCTGGCGTCCGTCTGCGTCGAGAAACTGTCGACACTCACGATCGCGTTCGCGATCGGGTCGCCGTTGCTGCGCCGCACTGTGCCGGTGAGCACCGCCGGGTTGGTGGGCGCGAGGTTCGTGGCGAAGAGCGCGAAATCCTGGTCGCTCAGATCGGCGTTGCCGGGCAGGCCGTCGCCGGCGATGTTCGCGGCGCGAACGATGATTTGCATCTGGCCGGTCGTGCCGGCCGGCAGGATCACCTGCTCGACGTTGTTGCGCTGGTCGGCGCTGCCGCCGGTTGTCGAGAACGGCCCGCTGAAGACGTTGCCCAGGTAGGTCTGCCCGCCTGCGATGACCCGCAGATCGAGGTCGTTGACGTAGCTGGCGCCGGTGGTGGAGCCGGGCGCGTCGCTCCAAGCCAAGGTGATCCTGATGGGGCGCCCGCTGTCGGCCACCTCGAGGAAGTAGGAGACCTCCTCGCCGGTTTCGCCGAAGGTGACGGTTTGATCCACGGCCTGGCGCGCGACCGCGTCGAAGGCCACCGAGAGATCCATGCCGCCCCAGCCTTGGCTGTTACTGGGCAGGTTGCCGCCGCTGGAGACGCCGTCGAGGTAGCGGGTGCTGTTGAGCAGAAAGGCCTTCAGCATCGCGGGCGAGGGCGCCGCGCCGAAGAGCGCCTGGTAGCGCACGTAGAGCAGCGAGGCCGCCCCGGCCACCGCCGGGGCCGAGTGGCTGGTGCCCGACGAGAGCGCGTAGAGCGTCTGCCCGCTCGGGTAGTACTTGGTGCAGACCCCGGTTCCGTCGTAGTTGGGGATCTGCGAGGCAGGGCCAGTCACATGGTTGCCGGGCGCCACCAGGTCCGGCTTGACGCGCTGGTCGCGGGTGGGGCCACGGCTGGAGAAGCCGGTGATATCGTTGTAGTTGTCGGCGTTCGCCGAGCCGCAGCCGTCTACGAAGCCGTTGGCCCGCGGGTTCTCGCCCGCGCCCACCGTCAGCACGTTCTTGGCCGTGCCGGGCGAGCCGAGCGTCTGACCGCTCGGGCCAGCGTTGCCCGCCGAGAAGATGTGCAGCATCGGCTGCAGGCCGGGCAGATCGGGCCTGGCGTCGCGAGTCAAGCTGTCGTAGGCCTGTGAGTCGGCGCCGTAGGCGCCATATACATCGGAGCCCCAGGAGTTGGTGGAGATCGCCGCGCCGTTCTCGTGGCTGGCTCTGACAATGCCTGTGTAGGTGTCGTTGCAGTTCCCGATATCGAAGCTCCCGCTGTCACGGAAGATCTTCGTGTTGGCCAGGCGCGTCCAGGGCGAGATGCCGAGGCCGTAGTTGTAGCCCGCCGCGTCCTCGTAGGCCGCGCCGGTGCCATCGTTGTAGCCGCCGACGATGCCGGCGTTCAGGTTGCCGTGGCCGGCGCCGCCACTGGCCGACGCGTCGCTGGTGCAGTTGGAGTTGGCAACGAGGCGCGAGCTGCTCGCCGGGTTGCCGTTCAGGTAGAAGTCGGCGTGGTTCGGCGTGGTCGTGCCGTTGTCGACGCCGTCGTCCACCACGTCCACCACCGGGTAGAGCGCCGGGTTGGTCGGCACATCCTTGGATTGGAGCCAGGCGAGGTAGCCAGGGCCGCTCGCCCCGCCCCCGCTGATGTTGCCAGCCAGGATCTGGCCCTGGATCTCATCGTTCAGCTGCGGCGCCACGTACGGCTCGACGTTGAACACATCGGCCCAGCCGGCTACCTCCGCCAGCCTATTGGCGCGCAGGCGCACCGCGACGGTGGTGAAGCCCACGAGCTGCTCGGGGCCGGCGAGCTGCGCCTCGCTCAGGGCCAGCAGCCGCGCCAAGGTGTCGGCGGCGGCATCGGTGGTGTAGATCTGGACGGTTACATCCACACTATCGTCGGTCGCCTGTCGCGCCGGCCCGGCCAACTGGGGTGCCAGACGATAGGCCGGGTGGTATGGGCCGGACCACTGGAGCGGCGAGGCGCCCGAGGCGATCTGCTCCTCGATCGCCGCGATCGTCGGGCCGTCGGCCCAGATCACATAGGCGTGGTTGGGCATATAGCTGACGAGCGCCGCCCCTTGGGCGACCAAGTCTTCCAGCCAGCCCGCGGCGATCGGCCCGACGAACTGCACGATCCAGAGCTGTGGCCCCGCCTGACGGCTGGAACTCAGCTCCACGGGCGGCGTCTGGGCGCTCGTAGAGCGCTCGATCACGCCATCGCGCAGGTAGATTGTGTCGAAGTCGGCGGGGCTGCTGACCGTGGCGCGCCCGTTGAGATGGGCCGTCGCAGCCCGCTCAACCAGCCAGAGCGAGAAGCTGCCGTAGTCGGCCAGCAGGCGCCCATGGCTCTGCCGGGCACTATCGAGCGCCGCCTTGTCCTCGTTGTCAATCAGCAGCTTGACGCGCTCGGTCGCGTCGTCGTGCTGCGCGGGACGGGCGGCGAACGCCTGGCTGGAGAGCACTGCAAACAGCAGTAGGAGCAGCAGGTGGGTGGTGAGACGCAGGCGGCGATGCACAGACACTCCTTCTTCTCAGTGAATGTTCTCGCGCGCAGAGGCGCGGGCCGGGCGCACTACATGGGTCGCCAGGATCAGAGTAGCGGAGATCAGAGCTAACGATGATTCAATTAATACGCCAGGGAAAAGGGCCGGCGACGCCGGACGACATCACTAGTTGTAGCACAGGGGTACAACCAGAGCGCATCAGGGCGGGGAAAGTCTGGGGCGGTAAACACACAAACGCGCGAAGCTCCCAGCAAAGGAACTTCGCGCGCTCGTGAAGCTCGCGATCAATCGCCCTTCACCACGGTCCACAGATCGGTGAAGGCGCTCGTCTCATCGTTGCGCACGATCCACTCGAGGCGGTCGATATTCTCGTCGTTTGGCGCGTAGCCGGCGTCGTAGAGCGCCCGCACCTCCTCGGAGAGCAGAGGCACCGCGGCGGTGTTCGGCGTGATATAGCCGACGTACTCGGCGTTCTGAGCGGAGATCTCGGGGCGCAGCAGGAAATTGATGAAGACGTGGGCGGTGTAGGCGTTTGGCGAATCCTTCAGGATCACCAGGTTATCCATCCAGATCACACCGCCCTCGTCGGGGACCACGAAGTTGATGTTGGGATTGCCGCCGAACTCCTCGCCAAGGCCGTTACGCGCCTGCATAGCAGTGCCGCTCCAGGCGTGGGCGATCACATACTCGCCGGAGGCCAGCTTGCGGTTCACATCGGCGCTGTTGTAGGAGCCCAGCAGCGGCTTCTGGGCGATCAGCAGCTCCTCGGCCTGCGCGAGCGCCTCGGGGTCGGTGCTGTTGACCGAGTAACCCAGGTACTTCAGGGCGGCGCCCGGCGTCTCCCGCTCGTCGTCCAGCATGCTCAGCTTGCCCTGGTACGCGGCCACCTGCGCCAGGTCGAAGACGGCGCTCCAGCTGCTCACGCCATCGGGGAAGACCTCGCTGTTGTAGGCGATCCCGGTGACACCAAGCAGGTAGGGCACCGAGATCGTGTTCTGCTCGTCGAAGTACTGGCCGAGCAGCTCAGGGTCGAGATACTCCCAATTCGGGAGCAGCGACCTATCGAGGGGCAACCCGAGATCTTCGAGCACCATCGACTGCACGGCGTAGTCGGAGGGCACCACAACATCGTAGCCCGTATTGCCGGCCCGCACCTTCGCCAGCATATCCTCGTTCGAGTCGTAGGTATCTACGACCACCGTCACGCCGTACTCCTCCTCGAACTGCTCGAGGATCGCAGGGTCGATGTAGTCGCTCCAGTTGTAGAAGTAGAGCTCACTAGAGAGTCTGCTGGTATCCACCTCGCCGGCCGCCGGAGCCGAGGTAGCCGCGACCGGCTCGGCGCCTGTGCCGTACTCGTTCCCCGGGCTCGTCACATTCTGGCCGCCAGCGCATGCCGCAAGCAGCGTGAGCCAGAGCGCGAGCAGCACCACCCACACCCCTCGTTTCATCAGTAGCGTCCCTTCCTTACTTTTCCATTCGCCCTTTCGCCGCCTTCCCTTTCGCCGTCTTCCCTTTCGCCGTCTTCCCTTTCGCGTTTCGCGTTTTTCGCCCCGTTTCGCGTCATTCGCGATCCAAACCCCTCACCCTCTCCGCTGCACAGCCTGCGAGAGCACCACCAGGCTGATGGAGAGCACCAGCATGAGCGTGGAGATCGCGTTGATCTCGGGAGTGACGGCGCGGCGCACCTTGTTGTACACCTCCACCGGCAGCAACGAGGTGCCGGGCCCCGAGAGGAAGAGCGAGATGATGAAGTCGTCGAGCGAGAGGGTAAAGGCCAGCAGCGCCCCACCGATGATGCCCGGCAGGATCAGCGGGAAGGTGACGCGCCAGAAGGCCTGCCAGGGGCTCGCCCCAAGGTCGGCGGCGGCCTCCTCGAGCCGATGATCAAAGTTCTTCAGGCTCGTGCGCACCACCACCACCACGAAGGAGATGCTGAAGGCGATATGGGCGATGATCACCGTGGTGAGGTTGCGTCGCAGCGCCTCACCGGTGAGCAGGCGGATCAGGTCGAAGGCGAAGGCCGAGAAGGCCAGCAGGGCCACCGCCATCACGATCTCGGGGATCACGATCGGCAGGTAGAGCAGGGCGTCGGTGGCGCCGCGGCCACGGAAGCGGTAGCGCTCCAGGGCCAGGGCCAGCAGCGTGCCGAGGATCGTCGAGACGAGCGTGGAGATGAGGGCGACGTAGAGCGTGTTCAGCGCCGAGCCCATCAGGCGCTCGTTGGCGAAGAGCCGGGTATACCAGCTGAGGGTGAAGCCGGTCCAGCGCACCCCGAACTCATCGCGGGTGAATGAGAAGATCACCAGGATGGCGATCGGCACATAGAGGAACAGGTACATCAGCACCGCGTGGACGGTGAGACCAAGCCCGCTCCAGGTGAGGCGCCCACGCTCTATGGCCGGCTTCGCGGCGCCGGCGGTAGCGGGGCTGGTTACGGCCTCGATCGTCATCGCTCCTCCTCCGTGGTGGCGCGGAAGTAGAACATGATCAGCGCCAGCAGCACCAGCATCATCACCATGGCCATGGCCGAGCCGAGGGGCCAGTCGGGCGGATTCGAGCGCAGGAAGAGCCGCTGGATCAGGTTGCCCAGGTAGTCAACCTTGGCGCCGCCGAGCAACTCGCTCACCACGAACTGCCCCAAGGTGGGGATGAAGACCAGCACCGAGCCTGCAGCCACGCCGGGCATGGTCATCGGCAGCATCACCCGCAGAAAGGCCTGCCGCCTGTTGGCCCCCAGATCGGCCGCCGCCTCCATCAGCGTGAAGTCGAAGCGATCGATCGCGGCGTAGAGCGGCAGCACCATGAAGGGCAGCTCGCCGTAGACCAGACCGAGCAGCGTAGCGCCTTCGGTGTTCAGCAGGGTGAGGGACGGCAGACCGAGGGCGCCGAGGGCGCTGTTGATCAGGCCGTTGTTGGCGAGGATGATCTGCCAGGCGTAGATACGGACGAGGAAGTTCGTCCAGAAGGGGATAAGGATGAGGAAGAGCAGCGGGGTGCGCCAGCGGGCCGGCTGCCGCACGATGAAGAGCGCCAGCGGGTAGCCGAGCAGCAAGCAGATCAGCGTGGTAAGGATGCTGACCCAGATCGAGCGCAGGTAGGCGTTGACGTAGATCGACTTGGTGAAGAGGTTGGCGTAGTTCTGCAGAGTTGGCTGGAAGATCACATTTCCCCGCGGCCCATTGGTCATGAAGCTGTAGATCAGGATCACGACCAGGGGCAAGGCGAAGAAAAGCACGAGCCAGAGCAGGCCTGGAGTGAGCAGCCATGCGAGGTTCCGCCGGTCGCGCCGTCGCCGCTCCTGCTCAAGCGTATTGAGGGCCATATCGCCTCACAATGCAAGATGCAAAATCGCCGTGGCCTTTTGCATCTTGCATTTGTATTACTCGGTCAGCACGAGGGCATTGTCGGCGGGGCAGACGAGCACAGCGCTCTCGCCGGGCTGCCAGTAGGCGTCGCGGTCGAGGGTGCTGCGGGTATTCTGCTCCCAGACATCGATGGTGCGGTGGTCGTTGAGGCGCACTGTCATGCGGGTATCGCTGCCGATATAGGTGACAAGTTCCACCTTCACCGGCATAGCGAAGGCGTGCTCGGCCTTGACATTCGCGGGCGTGAGCAGGCGGGCCTTCTCGGGGCGGATGGAGAGGGTAGCGGGCTCGCCGAGCTTCACCGGCCGGGGCGCGATGCCACGGAGCTTCAGGCCCTCCGGGGTGGCGATGGTAGCGTAGTCGCCACCGTTCTCGATCACGGTGCCGTCGATGAAGTTCGTCTCGCCGATAAAGTCCGCCACGAACTTGCAGGTGGGCCGCTCGTAGATCTCGGTGGGCGTGCCCACCTGCAGCACCTTGCCCAGACTCATCACCGCGATGCGGTCCGACATCGTCAGGGCCTCCTCCTGGTCGTGGGTGACGAAGATGAACGTCACCCCAACCCGCCGTTGGAGGCTCTTGAGCTCGAGCTGCAGCTCCTTGCGCAGCTTCTGGTCGAGGGCGCCGAGGGGCTCGTCGAGCAGCAGCACCTCAGGGTCGTTCACCAGCGCGCGGGCCAGGGCCACGCGCTGCTGCTGGCCGCCGGAGAGTTGGCGGGGGTAGCGGTTGGCGAAGCCACCGAGGCGCACCATCTCCAGAGCTTGCTGCACCCGGGGGGCCACCTCGGCCTTGGGCAGGCGCTTCATCTCCAGGCCGAAGGCCACATTCTGGGCCACCGTCATGTGGGGAAAGAGGGCGTAGGACTGGAAGACGGTGTTCACCGGGCGCTGATAGGGCGGGGTCGTGCCCATCTCGCGGCCGTGGATGCGGATCTGGCCGCTGGTGGGGTACTCGAAGCCGGCGATCATGCGCAGCGTCGTCGTCTTGCCGCAGCCGCTCGGCCCGAGCAGCGAGAAGAACTCCCCGTCGCGGATCTGCAGGCTCACATGGTCCACGGCGTGGACGTCGCCGAACCGCTTGACGACGTCGCGGAGCTCAATCGCGTTCCCGTCGCTCAATGTGCTCCTCCCTGGCAGATGAGATCGGGCTGATGCGCGCTGCGTAGCGCGGGGGTAGCGGGGCCGCTTCGTTGCCCGTGCTTGGGGGTAGTTAAAAGTATAGCATAACTTTATACCGCCGCCCTTTGCGGGCGGCGCTGGCCGCGCGGGCTGTGCGGGCGTGCTG
>DAOUGF010000557.1:0-13655 GCA_034429295.1 Chloroflexaceae bacterium | reverse complement strand
GGCCACCCGAGCGGGGGGAGCGGGGGGCGGCAGCCCCGCCGCAAGCTCCACGCACCGTGTAGGTGGTACGGCTTTGGGGCAGCGCCACGAGACGCCCGCCGCGTAGGCGCGGGCCTGCGCCCGCGAGACGCCCGCCGCGCAGGCCCGCGCCGCGACATCGGCTATAATGCCGCCACGCAACAGATATTGGACGAGTCCAACACATCCATGGCACAGCAGCGCCCCCTGGCGGCCTTCCGATCCCGCGACTTCAGCCTGCTCTGGATCGGCAACCTCGTGTCGCTCACCGGCACCGAGATGACGCGGGCGGCCATCTCCTGGCAGATCTACACGCTCACGGGCAGCGAGCTGGCCCTCGGCATGATCGGCGCCGCGCGCCTGATCCCCCTGGTGCTCTTGGCCCTCGGCGCGGGCGTGCTCGCCGACGCCTTCGACCGGCGCAGACTAATGATCGGCGCCCAAGCGGCCATGCTGATCTGCTCGCTGGTCATCGCCGTCTCCACCAGCCTGGATGTGACGACCCTCTGGGTGATTTATGGGGTGACGGCGCTCTCGGCGGCGGCCCACACCCTCGGCCTCCCGGCCCGGCAGGCGATCGTGCCGTCGCTGGTGCCGCGGGAGCTGCTGGCCGGCGCGCTGAGCCTGAACATCACCGCCATGCAGCTCGCCACGGTGCTCGGTCCCACCCTCGGCGGCCTGCTGATCGCCGCCTGGGGCGTTGGGACGGTCTACTGGATCGATGCGGCCAGCTTCCTGGTGATCATCGGTGCGCTGCTGCTGATGCGCCCTTACCCCGTGGTGGGCGAGCGGCGCGACGTGAGCCTCGCCGCGGCGATCGAGGGGCTGCGCTTCGTGCGCCGCACGCGGCTGATCTGGAGCACCATGGTGCTCGACTTCCTGGCCACACTCTTCAGCGCGGCCACCACGCTGATCCCGGTCTTCGCCGACCGCATCCTCGACGTGGGGCCGCAGGGCCTTGGCCTGCTCTACGCCGCGCCCTCGGCGGGCGCGCTCCTGGCCAGCTTGGTGCTCTCGTGGACGGGCGCGGGGCGGCGCCAGGGTCCGCTGCTGATCGGGGCCGTGGTCGTCTACGGCCTCAGCACCGTGGTCTTTGGGCTCTCCACCGCCTTCTGGCTCTCGCTGCTCATGCTCGCGGTGAACGGCGCCTCCGACACCGTCAGCATGGTGGTGCGCGGCGCCATCCGCAACCTGGAGACGCCCGATGAGATGCGCGGGCGCATGGTTTCGGTCGGTATGTTCTTCTTCGCCGGCGGGCCGCAGCTCGGCGAGATCGAGGCGGGGGTCGCGGCGCGGCTCCTCGGCACACCGCTCTCTGTCGCCGTCGGCGGCCTGGCCTGCATCCTGTCTACCGGGGTGGTTGCGGCTACCACCCCTGAGCTGCGAGCCTACCGCGACGGCTCGCGGCCGCGCCTGCTCACCCCTGAGGCGGCGCCCCAAGCGGCCGACTGAGCCCTTGTCGGGAGCGGCTCTCGGCTCTCTGGCCTCTGATGAACCACGATTATTCGCCGGTAACGGCTCGGCAGGCGCATCCGAAGAGGGCGGCCACGACGGGCCGCCCTTACAGGCCCATACTGAGAGATTTCTGTGGCTCCATAGAGTTGTGCAGCTCGGAAATGGGATGGGTGATGAGCGACCACGGACGACGGCCGGGCAGGCTGCGGGCGGTCGTCGGTCGTCTGTCGTCCCTAGCGGGGCAGGCTGCGGGGGTCGTCGGTCGTCCGTCGTCGGTCGTCCCATCCAGCCCCTCACCTGTGGAAAGCTGGACTAGTGAAAGCGAGTCAACGATGACTGAGCGTGTGGCGATGGTGACGGGCGCCGCCAGCGGGATCGGGCGCGCCGTGGCCGAGCGGCTCGCCGCCGACGGCTACCGGATTGTTGTGGTGGACTTGCCGGGCGATGCGGGGCAGGCGGTAGCCCAGGCGCTGGGCGGCCTCTTCATCGGCGCCGACCTCGCCAAGCGCGAGGAGTGTCGCCGGGTGGTGGACGTGGCCTTGGGTCAGTTCGGGCGGGTGGATGTGCTGGTGAACAACGCGGGTTTTCAGCATATCGACGCGATCGACGAGTTCCCAGAGGATACCTGGGACAAGATGCTGGCCGTGATGCTTACCGCGCCCTTCCTGCTGCTGCGCTACGTCTGGCCGGGGATGAAGGAGCGGGGCTGGGGCCGCGTGGTGAATATCGGCAGCATCCATAGCCTGCGGGCCTCGCCCTTCAAGGTCGGCTATATCGCCGCCAAGCACGGGGTGCTCGGCCTCACCCGCACAGCGGCGCTCGAGGGTGGCCCCTACGGCATCACGGTGAACCTGATCGCGCCCGCCTATGTGCGCACGCCCCTCGTCGAGAAGCAGATCGCCGACCAGGCCCGCACCCGCGGCATCCCCGCCGAGGATGTGATCGAGAAAGTGATGCTGGAGCCCGCCGCGATCAAGCGGCTGATCGAGCCCGCCGAGGTGGCCGGCCTCGTCTCCTTCCTCTGCTCCGAGGCCGGCAGCGCGATGACTGGCTCCGTTCACGAGATGGGCCTGGGCTGGACGGCCCGCTAGTTGTGAATTTTGGGAGCGTTCCCAAAAACCCCTTGACAAGCGCCGAATCGAAGGGTATAGTTAGCCTATCTTGGGAGCGGTTTCAATGAAAAAGCCTCGAGGACCCCAGATGGGCCTCCCTGTCACCATCGAAGAGATCGCGCGGCTAGCCGACGTCTCGCGCTCCACGGTCTCCCGGGTGCTCAATAATCACCCGAACGTCCGTGGCGCCGTGCGGGAGAAGGTGCTGCGGGTGGTGAGGGAGCACAACTACACGCCGAACGCGGCGGCCCGCAGCCTCGCCAGCAGCCGGAGCTACGCGCTGAGCCTGGTGATCCCTCGCAGCGCCGCCGCCTTCTTCGCCGACCCGTTCTTTCCGCAGGTGATCCAGGGCATCAGCGAGGCCTGTACGAACGCCGGCTATGTGCTGATGCTCTCGATGCTCAGCGCGGAGATGGAGCAGCTCTTCTACCAGCGAGTGGTGCGAGGTCGCCACTTCGATGGCGTGATTATGCTCTCCAGCGACATCGACGACCCGCTGCTGCCCCAGCTTGTGCGCGATGGGGTGCCGCTGGTGCTGATCGGCCGCCACCCCTATCTGGAGAACATCTCCACCATCGACAGCGAGAACCGCGAGGGCGCTCGCACAGCGGTGGAGCACCTGTTGAACCTTGGCCATCGGCGGGTCGCCTGCATCACCGGGCCGCTTCAGATGCAGTCGGCCGTTGACCGGCGCGACGGCTACAAACAGGCCATGATGAGCCGCGGCCTGCCGATCGATCCGACGCTGATCGTCGAGGGCGACTATAGCCAGGAGAGCGGTTTCCGCGCGATGCAGCAGCTCATCGCGAACCCCGCCGGCCAGCCCACGGCCGTCTTCGCCTCCAGCGACGCGATGGCCCTTGGCGCCTTGGCGGCGGCTCACGCCGCAGGCCTGCAGGTGCCCGAGCAGCTCGCGGTAGTAGGCTTCGACGATGTGTCGGCCGCTGCCTTCTCCAGCCCGCCGCTCACCACGATGCGCCAGCCCAGCAG
Source organism: Chloroflexaceae bacterium (assembly GCA_034429295.1). Lineage (GTDB taxonomy): Bacteria > Chloroflexota > Chloroflexia > Chloroflexales > Chloroflexaceae > OHK40. Next base: position 10,080 of record DAOUGF010000557.1, on the reverse strand, counting down.
CGAGCTCGGCCTCCACGCAGTGCGCGTGCTGCTCAGCCGGATCGACGACCCGAGCCAGCCCCCCGTCACCCTGCGCCTGCCCACCACGCTTGTGGTGCGGGCCTCGTGCGGCGCTGGCCAGCGCTAGATCTTACCTTGCCCGTTCGTCGCTAGTAAGGAGGGCCTGAACCGATAACCTCACCCGAGGGCGCGGCCAATTCGGCCGTCGCGCCCGCGGCCCTGTACGCCGCGAAAATCTGGGAGCGCTCCCAAAATCGAGCGCCGTCGATCCACGCCGATACGGAGATGGCCGGCACGCCCGGCCCACGCAAAGGAGCAAGCTCATGCTCAGGCGCATACCCGCCGTCCTCACCCTGATGGTCCTGTTCGCCCTGGCCCTCGCGGCCTGCGGCCAGACGCCCCCGGCCCAGCAGCCGACCGCGGCCCCCGCCGCGGCCGAGCCCACCGCCGCCCCCGCTGAGCCCACCGCTGCCCCCGCCGAACCCACCGCCGCCGCAGAGCCCGCCGCTGAGCCGACGGCCGAGCCCACCGCCGCCGCGGAGCCCGAGCCCACCGTCGTCCCCTCGCCCACGCCCGTGGCCGTGAGCACCTTCGACGAGTCGGCCGCCCAGGGCCGCACCGTGATCCGCTGGTTCGTCGGCCTTGGCGCCGGCACCCAGCCGGCCCAGATCCCGCTTGAGGAGGCCGCCGTCGAGAAGTTCAACCAGTCGCAGGATGAGATCTACCTGGCGCTGGAGATCATCGACAACACTCAGGCCTATAACGTGCTCGCCACCCGCATCGCCTCCGGCGACGTGCCCGACATCGTCGGCCCGATCGGCGTGCGCGGCCGCAACGGCTTCCCTGGCCTGCTCCTCGACCTGACCCCGCTGATCGAGAAGTACAACGTCGACCTCAGCAAGTATCCCGAGTCGCTGGTAGAGTTCTACAACGTGCCCGGCCAGGGCCAGATCGGCCTGCCCTACGCGATCTACCCTTCCTTCATCTTCTTCAACAAGGACCTCTTCGACGAGGCCGGCCTGCCCTACCCGCCCCAGCAGTACGGCGAGCTCTATGACGGCAAGGAGTGGACGATCGAGACCATGACCGAGCTGGCGATGCTGCTCACGGTTGACGAGGAGGGCAACGACGCCACCATGGCGGAGTTCGACCCCAACAAGATCGCCCAGTTCGGCTTCCACCCCCAGTGGGTCAACAACGACCGCTCGGTCGCCACGCTCTTCGGCCCCGGCTCCGTGGTCGACGATGAGGGCAACGCCCAGATCCCTGACAACTGGCGGGCGGCCTGGAAGTGGTACCACGACGCGATGTTCAGCCAGTACTTCGCGCCGAACGACAACTACACCAACTCCGACGCCTTCGGCAACAGCAACGTCTTTAACTCCGGCAAGCTGGCTATGGCCTGGAGCCACATCTGGTACACCTGCTGCGTCGATCAGGTGGGGAACTGGGACATCGCCGTGATGCCGAGCTACAACGGCGTCACCACCTCGAAGCTCCACGCCGACACCTTCTCGATCATGGCCGGTACGAAGAACCCCGACGCCGCCTTTACGGTGCTCCAGTACCTGCTGCAGAGCCCCGAGCTGGTTGAGGCCTACGGCGCCATGCCCGCCGTGGTGGCCGACCAGGAGGCCTACTTCGCCGGCCTTGATGCGCGCTTCGCCGAGACCAACAAGTCCAAGGTCAACTGGCAGGTGGCGATCGATAGCCTGGCCTATCCCGACGACCCGAGCCACGAGGCGGATATGCCGAACTTCCTCAAGGCTCAGAACATCCTCCAGGCCTTCTCCACCACCCTGCGCACCACGCCCGACCTGGATCTGGACGCCACGCTCACACAGCTGCAGTCTGACCTGCAGAGCGCCTTCGATGAAGTGAGCGAATAGGAGCAGGCGTGCCGCTTCGGGAGGTTGGCACGCCGGCGCCGCTGAGCCGCGCCCCCAGGCTCTCAGCTTGGGGGCGCGGGAGCGGGCGCCAGGAAGTGCCAGGCTAAGGAAACCTGTATGGCTATTACTAGACCGGCTGCTGCGTCCCGGCGGCGTACCACGTCGCTCAGCCAGCGCGAGCTGCGTTGGGGCCTCTTCTTCCTGGCGCCCTGGCTGCTGGGCTTCACACTCTTTTTCCTGGGGCCGATGGCCCTCTCCTTCGGTTACTCCTTCACCAACTACAACCTGCTCTCGCCGGAGCCGCCCCGCTTCGTGGGCCTGGCGAACTGGCGCCAACTCTTTGTGGACCCGGCCGTGCGCCAGTCGCTCGGGGTGACGGTGCGCTTCCTGGCTGTGGCGGTGCCGGTTGGCCTGATCCTGCCGTTGCTCTTCGCCCTGCTCATTAACACGCGGCTGCTACGGGGCCGGCAACTCTTCCAGACGCTCTTCTACCTGCCGACGATGGTGCCGCTGGTGGCCGGGGCGATGATCTGGCGCGGCGTGCTCAACCAGCAGTCCGGCTGGGTGAACCGCATCCTGGAGTGGTTCGGCGTGGCCGCGCCCGGCCCGGCATGGCTCAGCGACGCCCGCCTCGCCGTGCCCACCCTCACCCTGGTGGGCATCTGGGGCGTGGGCGGCGCGATGGTGGTGATCCTCGCCGGGCTCCAGGGCATCCCCACCGAGCTCTACGATGCCGCCAGAGTCGATGGCGCAGGGCCGCTGCGGAGCTTCTTCGCGATCCCCCTGCCGCTGCTCTCGCCGGTGCTCTTCTACCAGTTGGTGCTGACGACGATCGGCGGGCTGCAGGAGTTCCTGCGTGCGCTGGTGATCTACAGCGAGAGCACCGGGGCTGGGCCTGAGAACGCGTCGCTCTTCTACATGGTCAATCTCTACCGCGAAGCCTTCGTCTACTTCAAGATGGGCTACGCCTCGGCCTTGGCTTGGGGCCTGTTCCTGGTGGCCCTGCTGATCACGATCGCGCTCTTCGCCGGGGCGCGCCGCTTTGTCTACTACGCCAGTGAGCGGTAGGAGGAGATGAATGGCCGCTCGCATCGACCCCATCGCCGCGCCGGCCGCCCGTGCTCGCCCCTGGAGCGACGCCGCCCGCCGCCGCGCGCTGATCGCCTCGGCCCTGCTCACCCTCGGGGCTACATTGCTGGTTCTGATCTACCTGCTGCCGCTCTTCTACGCGGTGAACACCGCCCTGCGCCAGCCGACGGTGGAGACCGACGCGCCCTTCTGGCCGGCCAAGCCCCGCACCTTCACTTACGAGGGCGAGGTCTACGACCTCTATCGCGTGCCCACCGAGGACGGCATCCGTGAGTGGGCGCTGGTGCGCAAGGGCCGCGAGCAGAGTACCTTCGTGGATCCGGCCAACCCCACTGAGCCGATCGAGTGGGTAGGGCGCTGGCGCACCCTCGATCGGGTCTGGACTTTCAGCCCGAACTGGGGCAACTTCAGCGAGGCCTGGACGACGATCAGGTTTGGCCGGCTCTTCGGCAACACTCTGGCGATCGCCGTGCTTGGCACAGTTGGCACGCTGATCTCCTCGACCCTGGTGGCCTACGGCTTCGCCCGCTTCCGCATCCCCGGCAAGTCGATCCTCTTCCTGGTCCTGATCGGGACGATCATCCTGCCGCCCCAGGTGACGCAGATCCCCACCTACTCGATCTTCCGCAGCATCGGCTGGACGAACACCTGGCTGCCGCTGATCGTGCCCCACTTCTTCGCCAACGCCTACAACGTCTTCCTGCTGCGGCAGTTCTTCATGGGCATCCCGCGGGATCTTGACGAGGCCGCGATGATCGACGGCGCCGGGCCGATCCGCACGCTGCTCTATGTGATCGTGCCCCAGTCGATCCCGGCGCTCTTCACCGTCGGGCTCTTCCACTTCTTCTGGGCCTGGAACGACTTCTTCGGCCCGCTGATCTACCTGAGCGGCCGGCGCGAGCTCTGGCCGATCTCGGTGGGCATGCAGGCCTTCAACGCCACCTACGCCCAGCGCCCCGACCTGATCCAGGCCACCGCCCTGATGGCGATCGCCCTCCCCGTGGTGATCTTCCTCCTCGCCCAACGCGCCTTCTTTGCGAACGGCGTGGTATTCACGGGCGTTGAGAAATGAGCGACAATAGGGGGAAGGAGACGCGACTATCCAGAGGACGACCGATGACAATGCTCACCTTCCCGCCGGAGTTCGTGTGGGGTGTGGCCACCTCGGCCTACCAGATCGAGGGTGCCGTCCACGAGGATGGCCGCGGCGAGAGCATCTGGGACCGCTTCAGCCACACGCCTGGCAAGATCCGCGACGGTAGCAGCGGCGACGTCGCCTGCGACCACTATCACCGCTTCGCGGAGGATGTGGAGCTCATGGCTGAGTTGGGCGTGAAGGCTTACCGCTTCAGCATCGCCTGGCCCCGCATCTTCCCCGCTGGCCGCGGCCAGGTGAACGAGGCCGGACTCGACTTCTACAAGCGGCTGGTTGATCTGCTGCTGGCCAAGGGCATCACGCCGTACGCCACGCTCTACCACTGGGATCTGCCGGTGGCGCTTGAGGATGCCGGCGGCTGGCCCGCCCGCGATACCGCTCACGCCTTCGCCGACTACGCCGGGTTCACCGTGGGCGCCCTCGGTGATGTGATCAAGCACTGGATCACGATCAACGAACCCTGGTGCGTGAGCTTCCTCAGCTACCAGGTGGGCGAGCACGCGCCGGGCTACCGAGATTGGGGCAAGGCGCTGCCGGCCAGCCATCACGCCCTGCTGGCCCACGGCCTCGGCGTGCAGGCCATTCGCGCCGCCCGCAGCGACGCGCAGGTGGGGATCGCCTTGAACTTCACCGCGCCCGTGCCGGCCTCCAACAGCCCCGCCGACCGCGACGCCGCCCGCCACTTCGACGGCTACTTCAACCGCTGGTTCCTCGACCCGCTCTACAATCGCGGCTACCCCGCCGATATGGTCGCCGACTACACCTCGGCGGGCCGCCTGCCCGACGGTATGGCCTTCGTGCGCCCCGGCGACCTGGCGGTGATCGCTGAGCCCACCGACTTCTTCGCCTTCAACTACTACACCCGCGAGCTGATCGCCGCCGGCCCGCGGCCCTGGGAATTTCGCCCGCTGCGGATCGACGCGCCCCGCACCGAGATGGGCTGGGAGCTCTATCCCGAGGGGCTCTACACGCTGCTGCTGCGGCTCCACAGCCACTACGGGATCGATAACATTTACATCACCGAGAACGGCGTGAGCTACGTGGACCCGGTCGATCCCGAGGGGCGAGTGCATGACCAGCGGCGCATCGACTATCTGCGGGAGCACCTGACGGCCTGCCACCGCGCCATCCAAGCGGGGGTGGATCTCAAAGGCTACTTCCAGTGGTCGCTGATGGATAACTTCGAGTGGGCCTTCGGCTACAAACAGTTCTTCGGTATCGTCCACGTGAACTACGAGACCCAGCAGCGCACGCCGAAGGATAGCTTCTTCTGGTACCGCGATGTGATCGCGCGGAATGGGTTTTAGCCGTTGCGTGCTGTGTGCCTGAAGCTGTGGGGCGAGGAGGTTATGAGGCGCTGGCTGCTGTTCCTGGGGCTCGGGGCCCTGCTCGTGGGATGCGGATCGGCGGCTGCGCCAGCCACGCCGGAGCCCGCTGTGCCGGAGTCCGCCGCCGTGAGTCCTTTCGACATCCCTGAGGCCGCCTGGATGCGCCCGCTGGGGGATCCGTTCCCTGATGCAGCCCGCGCCGCCAATCTGGGCTACCCGCTCGTTGACGACGGACCTTACCAGGGCCTGCCGCTCGGCGGGCTGGGGAGCGGCAGTATCGGTCGCAGCTACCGCGGCGACTTCGCCCGCTGGCACACCGAGGTGGGCGTGCACCGCTACGCGCCGGCCTGGGCCAACCAATTCAGCGTCTACGTGGAGCGGGGCGGCGAAGGGCAGGCCCACGTGCTCTACGCGGGCGAGCGGCCGCCCCTGCTCGCCGACTGGGCCTGGGATTATCCCGTGGGCGCGGGCAGCTACGCAGCTCTCTTCCCCCGCGCCTGGTACAGCTACAGCTGGGAGCGGCTGCCGGTGCGGCTCGTGCAGGAGCAGTTCTCGCCGGTGATCCCCGGAAATTACCGCGAGAGCAGCTACCCCGCAGCCGCCTTCGTCTGGCGCGCGGAGAACCCCGGCGACACGCCTGTGACGGTGAGCCTCATGCTCAGCTGGGAGAACTTCCTCGGCCCCGACGAGGCCGCCCGCCGCTCCGGCGCGGTGAACACCGTCCGCCGAGAGGGCGAGTTGGTGGGCATCGAGATGGGGCGGGTCGGCGGCTACAGCGGCCAGCGGGGCGGCGGCTCGATCGCCATCCTCACCCGCGAGGCGCCGGGCCTGACGGTGAGCTACGTTGGCCGCTTCCCCGTGGACGGGAGCGGCAAGCCGCTCTGGGACGACTTCGCCGCCGACGGGACGCTCGCCAACAGCGACGATCCCACCCCAAGCGACGGCGAGCCGATCGCCGCCGCCCTAGCGGTGCGCTTCACCCTCGGCCCCGGCGAGGCCCGCGAACTGCCCTTCGCGCTGGCCTGGGATCAGCCGGCGGCCCACTTCCCGGCGGGCGCCGTCTGGTACAAGCGCTACACCCGCTTCTTCGGCCGCGACGGCGACAACGCTTGGGCCATCGCCGCCGAGACCCTGGCGCAGCACCAGGCCTGGCGCGAGCAGATCGCCGCCTGGCAGCAGCCCATCCTCGACGACCCCGAGCGCCCGCTCTGGTACAAGACGGCGCTCTTCAACGAGCTCTACTACCTGGTGGACGGCGGCACCCTCTGGGGCGACGAGGCGAGCACTCTGGAGGGCGGGGGGCCGCCCGCGAGCGAGATGGGCGGCTTCGCCTACCTGGAGTGCTTCGACTACCCGTTCTACGCCACCCACGACGTGGCCTTCTACAGCTCCTGGGCCCTGCTGCAGCTCTGGCCCGAGCTGGAGCGCGCCGAGATGCTGGCCTTCGCCGCCACCGTGGACGACCACGACCCGCGGCAGGTGACGATCGGCGCCACCGGGCGCGTGGCTCCCCGGAAGCTGCCGGGCGCCATGCCCCACGATCTCGGCGCGCCCTTCGAGGACCCGCTACGGCAGGCGAACGCCTACACCTGGCAGGACATCAACATCTGGAAGGACCTGAACCTCAAGTATGTGCTGCGGGCCTACCGCGACTACGCGCTGCTGGACGACAAGGCCCTTCTCGACGCGCTCTGGCCGAGCATCCCTACGGCCCTCGACTACCTGCGCCCCTTCGACCGCGACGGCGACGGCCTGCTCGACCACGAGGGCGCCGACCAGACCTACGATACCTGGGCGATGGAGGGCGCGAGCGCTTACACCGGCGGCCTGCTGATCGCCGCTCTGGAGGCGGCCGTGAAGATGGCGGAGCTGCAGGGCGATGGGGCGCGGGCCGCCGAGTGGCGGGCCTGGGCCGACCAGGCCCGCGCGAGCTTCGAGGCGAAGCTCTGGAACGGCAAGTACTACGACTACGACAGCGGCGGCGAGAACCACGACAGCGTGATGGCCGACCAGTTGGCCGGCCAGTGGTACGCGGGCGCCCTCGGGCTGCCGGCCGTGGCGCCGAAGGAGCGGATCGACAGCGCGCTGCGCACCGTGTACGAGCTGAACGTGATGGGCTTCCAGGGCGGCGAGATGGGCGCCGTGAACGGCATGCGCCCAGACGGCACCGTTGACGGCACTGATATGCAGTCGCGGGAGGTCTGGAGCGGCGTGACCTATGGGCTGGCCGCGCTGATGCTCCAGGAGGGACTGGTGGAGGAGGGCTGGCGCACGGCCTGGGGCGCCTACAATGTCACCTACGTGACCCACGGGCTCTGGTTCCGCACGCCGGAGGCGTGGTACGCCGACGGGACATACCGTGCCAGCATGTACATGCGGCCGCAGGCGATCTGGGCGATCGAGCACGCGCTAGGGCGCTGAGTGCCGCGAGGCGCGAGGCGGCCTTATAGCCCCGTCAGCAGGGCGGCGAGCAGCGCCGCGCGCTCCACGAGCCCCGGCACGCTGATCTGCTCGTGTTCGGCGTGGGCCCCCTGCCCAGGAGCCCCGAGGCCATCGAGGGTCGGCGTGCCCACCGCAGCGGTGAAGTTACCATCGCTGCCGCCGCCGGTGGCGCCCTCCGTGAGCGTGAGGCCGAGGCCCGCGCCGATCGATTGGGCTCGCTCGAAGAGCGCGATCGAGGCGGGCGTGCGCTCCATCGGTGGCCGGTTGAAGCCGCCGCTGACTGTCAGCGTCACCCCTGGCGTGACGGGGGCTAGGCCGCGGAGCGCGGCATCGACGCGGGCGGCCTCGGCCATCGTCCAGGCGCGGGCGTCGATCTCCATGCGGGCGGTAGCCGGCACCACGTTGCGCCCGCTGCCCCCGCTGACGATGCCCACGTTGATCGTCGTGCCCTGGGTTGGGTCGGCCAAGGCGTTGGCGGCGAGGATCTGGTGGGCGAGCTCGGTGATGGCGCTGGCTCCCTTCTCGGGCTCCACCCCGGCGTGGGCCGCGCGGCCCGTCAGCTCCACGGTATACATGCCTATGCCCTTGCGCGCCGTCTTCAGGGCGCCGTGGGGTTCCACCGGCGGCTCCAGCACCAGGGCGAAGGCGCTGTCGCGGGCTGTGGCCTCGATCAGTGCCCGCGAGGAGGGGCTACCGATCTCCTCATCCGAGGTGATCAGCACAACGAGCGGCCGCGGCAGGCGCAGCCCGAGCGGCCCCAGCGAGCGCAGCACTAGCTCGCACATGGCGATGCTGGCCTTCATGTCGTAGAGGCCGGGGCCGTAGGCCACATCGCCATCTACGCGGAACGGCCGGGCCGCCACAGTGCCCGCCGGCCAGACCGTGTCGTAGTGGCAGAGCACCAGGGCCGGCCGCTCGCCGGCCGGAGCGTCGGGGGCCGCCACGCGCACCAGCACATGCTCGCCGCCCGCCGGGTTCGCCACCCGCTCCACCGCGCCGAGCTCAGCGAAGCGCGCCGCGATCAGGTGCGCCAGCGCATCGCAGCGGGCCTTATCGCCGCTCGGCGACTCGTGGCCCACCAGTTCCCCGGCCAGCGCCAGCAACTCATCGCGTCGCCCCTCGAAATACCCTCGCACGGCTCGCCCCCTCTAACTTTCCTTTCGCGTCTTCGCGCCCTTCGTTTCGCGTCTTCCCTTAAGCGCTGCGCGCCACTTCGTAACGAACGTTCGAATCTTCGTTTCGCGTTTTAAGCGCTGCGCGCCACTTCGTAACGCTAACTTTCGCGAATTTCGCGATCCAAACCCCTCTCATACCGCCGCAGCGTCGCCCGCGCCACCCGCTCCTCGTCCACCGCGTAGCCCAAGCCCGGCCCGTTGGGCACGGGGATCGCGCCGCCCGAGGCCCTGATTGCCGGCTGGACGATATCCTCGTGGTAGTACTTGTCGGAGCCGGAAACATCGCCGGGCAGGCTGTAGCCCGGCAGGCTGCTGATCGCCAGGTTCGCCGCCCGGCCCACGCCGAACTCGTGCATGCCGCCGCACCAGACCGGCACGCCCCGCTCGTAGCAGTAGTCGTGGATGCGCTTCGCGTTCAGCAGGCCGCCCACCCGGCTCACCTTGATGTTGATGATCCGCCCGCTGCCGAGCTGCAGCGCTTTGCGGGCGTCGTCCACCGAGAGGATACTCTCATCGAGGCAGATCGGCGTCTCGAGCTGAGCCTGGAGCGTGGCGTGGTCCACGATATCGTCGTGGGCCAGGGGCTGTTCGATCATCATCAGACCGAGGCGATCCAGCTCTTTGAGCCGGGGCGCGTCGGCGAGGGTGTAGGCCGAGTTGGCGTCAGCCATCAGCGGCAGATCGGGGTAGCGCTCCCGCACCTGCGAGAGCACCTCCAGATCCTTGCCCGGCGCGATCTTCAGCTTGATGCGGCGGTAGCCCTCGCCGACGTACTGGTCGATCAGCGCGAACAGGTCCTCGATCCGCTCCTCCACGCCCAGGCTCACGCCCGAGAGGATCTCCGAGCGGGTGCCGCCGAGCATGGCGTGGAGCGGGCGGCCCGCCGCCTGGGCCAGCAGATCCCAGCAGGCCATCTCCAGCCCGGCCTTGGCGAAGTTATTGCGCTTCAGCTTTGCGTAGTTGCCCGTCAGCTCCTCGATCGTCGTCCAGGGCTTCCCGAT
>DAOUGF010000556.1:0-3571 GCA_034429295.1 Chloroflexaceae bacterium | reverse complement strand
GGAAAAGCTGTTGAAAGTATAGCATCTCTGGCAAGGAGCGTCAGGTGGCGCCTGCGGGGCGCAAGCGCTTCGCGCCACTGCGTCCGCCGCCTCGCAGCCCCGGTGGTGGGGCGCTGCCCCAAGCCCGTACCACCTACACGGTGCGTGAGGATGCGAGCGGGCTCTGCCCCTCGCGCTCCCCGCCAAGGGGGCGGCTGCCCCCTTGGAACCCCCGAAGCCGATGGCCGCCAGCGCCGACACGCCATCGCTGCATGCCCCTCGGCGCCGAGAGCGGGCGAGCCTGTACTCACTCCACGCCAGCGCCGGGCCCCGCTTCATAAGCGAAGCAGTCGACCTTTTGACCTTTCTCAGCCGCCCCCCCAAGCTTCGAGCTTGGGGGCGGAAGAGGGCGTGGGAGCCGCGGCGCGATAGGCGCGCCGCACCTGACCCAAAGTACAGGTTGACATGCCGGCCCAGTGAGCCTATGCTGATAGTAGCTGCTATAACAACTACTATCAAGGTAAACGGGCGACGAGGGGCTTTTCATGCTCACGGGAGGCACTAATGGCTCACTTCCCTTATCTCATCGTTGGGGGCGGCATGGCCGCAGCCGCCGCAATCAAGGGTATTCGCGAGCTTGACTCAACCGGCGCGATCGGGCTGATCGGGAGCGAGCCCCAGCGGCCTTACCAGCGCCCACCGCTCTCGAAGGCGCTCTGGAAGGGCGCCTCACAGGAGGCGGTGCAGATCGACCTGCCGAGCCAGGGCGTCGAGCTACTGCTCGGCCGGCAGGCGTTGGCGCTCGACCTCGAACGACGGCAGGTTCGCGACGACCAGGGCGAGGTCACCTCCTTCGACCGCCTGCTGCTGGCGACGGGCGGCACGCCGCGGCGCTTCCCCTGGGGCGGCGATGAGGTGATCTACTTCCGCACTCTGGGCGACTACCAGCGCCTGCGTGGGCTGACCGAGCAGCGCCAGCATTTCGCCGTCATCGGTGGCGGCTTCATCGGCGCTGAGATCGCGGCGGCGCTGGCGATGAACCAGAAGCAGGTGACGCTGCTCTTCCCCAGCGTGGGCATCGGCGAGCGCGTCTTCGGCACCGAGCTCGCAACCTTCCTGAACAATTACTACCGGGAGCGCGGGGTTACGGTGCTGCCCGGTGCGACGGCGGCCGGCTTAGAGCGGCGAGGCGAGCGGCTCGCGCTGAGAACGAAGGAGGGCCAGGAGCTGCTGGTTGATGGTGTGATCGCCGGAATCGGCATCGCGCCGAACGATGATCTGGCGCGAGAGGCCGGCCTGCAGGTGGAGAATGGCATCGTTGTGGATGCGCTGCTCCGCACCAGCCACCCAGCTGTCTACGCGGCGGGCGACGTAGCGAATATTCAGTACGCGGCGCTCGGCACGCGCCTACGCGTGGAGCACGAGGATAGCGCCAACAGCACAGGCAGGCGCGCCGGCCGGAACATGGCGGGTGAGGAGGCGCCCTACGAGCACCTGCCATTCTTCTACTCAGATCTCTTCGACCTCGGCTATGAGGCGGTGGGCGAGGTGGACTCCAGCCTGGAGATGGTGATCGACTGGAAGCAGCCTTTCCAGGAGGGCGTGCTCTACTACCTGCGCGACCGGCAGGTGCGAGGCGTGCTGCTCTGGAATGTCTGGGAACAGGTCGATGCAGCGCGACGCCTGATCGCCGAGGGACGAAGGTTCCAGCCCAGCGAGCTGATCGGGCGGCTGCCGGCGTAGGCTCCCACCTCTCGCCGCCCTACTCAGCACAGCTCTCCGAAGAGCCACAGCTGATTACGACCGCCGGACGATGGCCGGTGGCCTCCATCCCAGATCGACTTCCGAACAGCGCGATATTGCCTGTGGAGGGATAATGTTCATCGAGGCGAATCACACTGATCTGCACGCAACCCTGGAGCTCCAGCATCGAAAGCTGGGCCCCGATCAGGTGCGCAGACTTGAGGCGTACGCAACTGAGATCTTCAGCGCCCTTGGCCTGGATCTGGATCGACCTGGGACGCGGGAGACGCCGCGGCGCTTCATCCGCGCCCTGATCGATGCCACCGCAGGGTATGACGGCGATCCAAAACTGTTCACCCTGTTCGAGAGCGAGTCGCCCGACGGGGCAAACAATCGCCTCAGCCAGGTGGTGGAGGGGCCGATCCCCTTCTTCGCCCTCTGTGAACATCACGCGCTCCCGTTCTATGGGCACGCCTATGTCGGCTATATCGCCGGCGAGCAGATCATCGGCATCTCCAAGCTCACCCGGCTCGTCCGGTTGTTCGCCCAGCGCTTCACCGTCCAGGAGCGCCTCGGAGAGCAGATCGCCACAGGAGTGGAGCGGATCCTTCAGCCGAACGGCGTCGCCGTTTATCTGGAAGCCCATCACCTCTGCGTGCAGATGCGGGGAGTGCGGGCAGTCTCGCCGCTCACCCGCACAACCTTCTGGCGCGGCGAGTATCATCACAACCCGGCGCTGCGCAGCGAGTTCCTTACGCTGTGCAGGAGTGATTCACCAGTTGAGCAGTGAGCATGACATCATGCTCACTGCCTGGTAGGATGGCGATCCTGAGGGAAGCGACGCTGGAGCGCCCGTACACCGCTGCTGCATCGTGTCGGGCCGGTAGTTCCAGCAGATGGGGGAACGATGGCAGAGCTTACCGCATTACTGCAGCAGCTCGGCTTCAGCGAGTATGAGGCGCGGGCCTATCTGGCCCTGTTGCAGCGGAGCCCGCTCAACGGCTATGAGCTGGCGAAGACCTCGGGCCTGCCGCGGGCGAATGTCTACGGGGTGCTCCAGAAGCTCGAAGAGCGCGGGGCGGTGGTCCGCCTCGAGATGCCGAGCGGGGCCCGCTACGCCCCGGTGCTCCCGGCTGAGCTCACCCAGCGCATCGCGAGTCGCTTCGAAGAGACGCTGAGCGCGGCCAGGCAGGCGTTGGAGGAACTGGCGACGCCGCCGGCCTCCGCCTATGTGTGGAACATCCACGGCTACGATGCCCTGCTCGACCACGCCCATACCCTGATCGACGCCACGCAGGGACAGCTGCTTGTGGCGATCGGGCGCCAGGAGGCGGGCGCCCTGGCCGGTCCCCTGGCGCAGGCGGAGGCGCGGGGCGTGAAGGTCACGACCCTCTGCCTGGATGCCTGCTCCGTGGAGTGCGGGGGCTGTCGCGGCACGATCTGCCGCTCCTGCGCGGCGCTTGCCGCCGGGGAACATTGGCTGGTACTGGTGGCCGACGACGCCGAGGCGCTGGCAGGAGAGATCGATCGCCAGGGTGATGCGCTGGCGGTGCGCACCCGCCAGCAGCTCCAGGTCAACCTGGCGAGCTGGTATATCCGGCATAGCATGGCTCTCACAGCGGTGCTGAGCGACCTGAGCAAGCGCCAGGACGAGGTGCTCGAGCCGGAGACACGGGCGCTGCTCCAGGCGGTCGATGCGCCCGATCGCCAGGGCGGCTGGCTCGATCAGCTGCGCGCCTTGATGCGCGAAGGAACACCGTAGATACATCCTCGGCTGCTCCTATGGCTCTGGCGAGGGCACAAGTTCGATGCGCAAGATGCGATCGTCGCCGTCGCGCGGGGGCGCTCC
>DAOUGF010000555.1:0-3828 GCA_034429295.1 Chloroflexaceae bacterium | reverse complement strand
AGGGCCGAGCAAGCTCAGGCGAAATTCTCGCCAGGCACTTCCCAATACACCTTGCAGCAAAATAGGCTTAAAGCGCTACATATCGCAGAGGCGCTGGTACAGGAGGAGTTGGCGAGACGCTCGCGCTAATCGGGCTCCTTCGCACATTCCGGTCACCGAACACACAATCGCGCCTGGTGGCCTGACGCGAAGAAGCAGTAGAGACCACCGACAACAGACGACCGACAACCGCCCGCAGCCTGTCCGTCTGTAGAGACGACCGACGACCGCCCGCGGCCTCCCCATCTGTGGTTGGTCGTCACCCATCCCCAACCTACTTCCGAACCGCGTAATATCAAATCTGGCTTGAGGGCGGGCATCCGGCCCTCATCCCTTGGCCTCTCTCCGCTGCAACGTCGGCAGCTTCGCTGATGAAGTGGAGGCCCGGCGCTGGCGTGGGGCGGGTACTGCCACTCCCGCTCTCGGCGCAGAGGGGCATGCAGCGATGGCGCGTCGGCGCTGGCGAGCGTCGGGTTTAGGGGTCCAGGGGACGATGTCCCCTGGCGCGGGAGGTCCAGGAGGGCCGGCGCGGGCCCTCCTGGGCTGGTGGTGCGGGGCGGCGGACGCAGTGGCGCGAAGCGCTTGCGCCCCGCAGGAAGCGTGTTGGGGGCACCGAATGCCAGAACAGTCGCCGCTGCGGCGACTGTTCTTCGTTGCTTAACCGGCGCTTAATACGTTTGCGCTGAGGGCTTAAAGCAGCGGACCTACAATCCGGCCGTGGCGACCGTGATTTGCTGGACAGCTCGCAATCCTAATGTTCGTAGTCGGTAGTCCGTACCGCGAGGGCCTCACAAAGCCAGAAAGCCAGGCGACCTGGCCAAAAGGCCGCCTGTAATTGCACTAAAGAGGAGAACCGGCATGACCTCGACCCGTAAACGCCTCGCGGCCCTGGCGCTGCTCCTAGCGTTGCTGCTCCCGGTGATAGCAGCCTGCAGCACGCCCGCGACCACGGCCCCCACCGTTGCCCCCGCCGCAGCACCAACAGATGCCCCAGCGCCCACTGTGGCTGCCGCCGCTACCGAGGCTCCCGCCGCTGCTGAGCCCGTCACAAGCGCCGGCGTGGCAGTCGAACTGCCACCCGTTGACCCCGCCGCCGTCACCGGCGACATCATCACCGCCGGCTCCTCCACCGTCTTCCCCCTCACCGAGCGTGTGGCCGAGCTCTTCACCGAGGACGGCTACTCCGGCCAGATTACCATCGACAGCATCGGCACCGGCGGCGGCTTTGAGCGCTTCTGCGTCGCCGGTGAGACCGATATCGCCAACGCCTCGCGCCCCATCAACGACGAGGAAGCCGCCGCCTGCCAGAGCATCGGCCGTCAGGTGCTGGAGTTCCGCGTCGGCACCGACGCGTTGGCCGTGGTCGTCTCCGCCGAGAACGACTTCCTCGAGGAGCTCTCCTTGGAGCAGCTCGCCTCGATCTTCAACGGCGAGGCCAAGACCTGGGCCGACGTTGATGCAAGCTTCCCAGCCGAGCCCATCCAGCTCTTCAGCCCTGGCTCCGACAGCGGCACTTACGACTACTTCGTCGAGGAAGTGCTCGACGACGATGACACCGGCCTACAGACTTCCGGCGCCCAGTTCTCCGAGAACGACAACGTGCTGGTACAGGGAGTGACCGGCTCGCCCTACGCGATCGGCTACTTCGGTTACGCCTACTACCAGGAGAACGCCTCGGCGCTGAAGATCCTGACGCTTGATGGGGTGGAGCCGACCGATGCGACCGCGGAGGACGGCAGCTACCCGCTGGCGCGCCCGCTCTACATCTACTCGGCGGCCAGCATCCTGCAGGAGAAGCCTCAGGTGGCTGCCTTCATCAACTACTACCTGAGCTACGTCAACGACGAGATCGTGGACGTAGGCTACTTCCCGGCCTCCGAGGAGGCGCTGAATGAGGCCAAGCAGACCTGGCTCGCCGCTCAACGGTGACAAGGGCCAAGGGGATGGGGGGATGGGGGGACGGGCGGGCACCTATCGGCACCGTCAGGATGTCCCCTTATCCCCCTGTCCTCCCGTCCTCCTGTCACCACGTCACACGGCTTGGTGGCCTGTATAATAGGCTATGCCAACGCCAGTGCTCGCGACAAAGCTGTTTATCCCGCCGCCCAGGCCAAACGCGGTGCTCCGCGCCGACCTGATCGCCCGGCTGAATGCTGGCCTCCACGGTAAGCTGACGCTCATCTCGGCTCCTGCCGGCTTTGGCAAAACCAGCCTCGTCAGCGCGTGGGTCGCCGGCTGCGGGCGCCCCGCCGCCTGGCTCTCGTTGGACGAGGGGGATAACGAGCCGGCCCGCTTTCTCCTGTATCTTGTCGCCGCGTTGCAGACCATCGCGCCGATGATGGGCGCCGGGGCGCTGGCATCGCTCCATTCCCCGCAACCTCCACCTATCGAGGAGTTGCTGCCGCAGCTGCTCAACGAGCTCGCTGCGCTACCGCAGCCTGCGGTCCTCGTGCTCGACGACTACCACCTGCTGGATGCCAAACCCATCGACCAGGCGCTGGCCTTCCTGGTCGAGCGCCTGCCGCCGCAGCTTCACCTGGTGATCGTCACCCGCGAAGATCCGCCGCTCCCCCTGGCCCGCCTCCGCGCCCGGGGCCAGCTGGCCGAGTTGCGTGTGAGCGACTTGCGCTTTACCGCCTCCGAGGCGGCCGAGTTTCTTAACCGGGCGATGGGCCTTCGCCTCTCAGCGGAGCAGATCGCGGCGCTGGAGGAGCGCACTGAAGGCTGGATCGCCGGCCTGCAACTCGCGGCGCTGTCGCTGCAGGGCCGCCAGGATGTCCAAGGGTTCATCAGGGCTTTCGCTGGCGACAACCGCTACATCGTGGACTATCTGGTCGACGAGGTGCTGCAGCGCCAGCGGGAGGCGGTCCGCCGCTTTTTGCTCCAGACCTCAATCCTTGAGCGATTGAGCGGATCGCTGTGCGATGCCGTCACTGGCCAGGAGGGAGGCGGCGCGCGGTTGGAGACGCTCCATCACGGCAACTTCTTTCTTGTGCCGCTGGATGAGCGGCGCCACTGGTATCGCTATCACCACCTCTTTGCTGATGTGCTCCGTGCCCATCTGGGGGCGGAGCAGCCCGATCTGGTGACTACGCTGCACCGGCGCGCGAGCGCGTGGTACGAGCAGCACGGCTCGCCGAACGATGCGATCAGGCATGCGCTGGCCGGCGAGGATTTTGAGCGGGCGGCTGGCCTGATCGAGCTGACAATACCGGCGATCCGCAAGAGCAGACAGGAAGCCACCTTGCTTGGCTGGCTGAAGGCGCTCCCCGACGAGGTGATCAGTTATAGGCCCGTGCTTAGCGCCGTGTTTGCCCATGTGATCCTGGCGAGCGGCAAGCTCGAAGGCGTCGAGGAGCGACTGCTCGCCGTCGAGCGCTGGCTGGAGGCCCCATCAGCTGCGGGCGAGCCGGTCGTGGTTGATGAGGCGGCATTTCGCGCGCTGCCGGGCGCGATCGCGGTCGCCCGGGCTGGCCTGAGCCTGGCTCAGGGCGATGTCGCCGCCACTGTGACGTACGCTCAGCGGGTACTCGATCTCGTGCCGGAGGACGACCATACGTCGCGCGGAGGGGCGGCGGGATTCCTGGGGCTCGCGCACTGGGCGGGCGGAGAGCTCGAGACGGCCTATCGGTGGTATGCCCAGGGCATGGAGCACTTACAGCAGGCCGGTAACATCGCCGATGCGATCAATGGCACCGTTACCCTGGCGGCAATACGGATCGCGCAAGGTCGTCTGCACGAGGCGATGCGAACCTACGAGCGGGCATTACAGCTCGCGAACTCGCAGGG
>DAOUGF010000554.1:0-8051 GCA_034429295.1 Chloroflexaceae bacterium | reverse complement strand
TCCCCTGCGACTTCATCGGCTTCTGCCACAGCCTGAACCCGCTCGGCAGCCACCACGATATGCTCATGGCCAACATGTTCGCCCAAGGCGAGGCTCTCGCCTTTGGCAAGACGGCCGATGAGGTCGCCGCGGAGGGCGTGCCCGCTGAGCTGGTGCCCCACCGCACCTTCCCCGGCAACCGGCCGAGCAGCACCATCATCGCCGAGAGGCTCACGCCGGCCGTCCTCGGCGCGCTGGTGGCTCTCTACGAGCACAGCGTCTTCGTCCAGGGCGCGATCTGGGGCATCAACTCTTTCGACCAGTGGGGCGTGGAGCTCGGCAAAGTGCTCGCCGGCCGCATCATCCCCGAGCTCTCCAGCGCCGACGAGCCGCAGCTCGCCCACGATAGCTCGACGAACAACCTTATTCGGCGGTATCGCGCGGCCCGGCGCTCGTAGCCAACTCCAGCCACATCAGGTTCGCCAGCGCCTCCTCGGCCGACGCGCCGCACATCTCCGGCATGGGCCGCAGGCTCGCGCAGACGGCGGGGCGCTCCGGGCGGCCGTAGAGGGCGCAGCGGTTGTCGGCGGTGAGCTGGACGCAGCGCACGCCCGCCGGCTTGCCGCCCGGCATCCCCGGGATCGGCGAGGAGATCGACGGGGCGATGCAGCACGCCCCGCAGCCCACGCGACATTCCATTATGTCATCTTTGCGAGGCCGAGCGCCTTGAGGATGAAGGCGTACTCGAAGGCCGTCTCCCGCAGATTGTCGAAGCGCCCCGATGAGCCGCCGTGGCCGGCACTCATATTCGTGCGCAGCAACAGCATATTATCGTCGGTCTTGCGGGCCCGCAGGCGCGCCACCCACTTCGCCGGGTCCCAATAGGGCACCTGCAGGTCGTTCCAGCCCGCCGTGGCGAGGATGTGCGGATACGCCTTGGCCGCGATGTGCTCGTAGGGATCGTAGGAGCGCATGTAGCGGTACTGCTCCTCGATCGCCGGGTCGCCCCACTGGTCCCACTCCACCACTGTGAGCGGCAGATCCTTGTCGATCATGGCGGCGATCACATTCGTCCACGGCACGCGAGCCAGCACCGCGCGGAACAGCTCAGGCCGCGCGTTGACAACGGCGCTCATCAGCAGGCCGCCGGCGCTGGTGCCAGAGATCGCCAGGCGCTCGGGGCTGGTGTAGCCCTGGGCGATCAGCTGCTCGGCGCAGGCAATGAAGTCGCTGAAAGTATTCTTCTTGTGCATCAGGCGCCCATGCTCGTACCAGGCCCGCCCCAACTCGGCGCCGCCGCGGACGTGGGCGATCGCACAGACGAAGCCGCGGTCCAACAGGCTGAGCCAGCGCAGGTTGAAGCTCGGGTCGTAGCTCAAGCCGTATGCGCCGTAGCCGATCAGCAGGGCCGGCGCGCTGCCGTCCTGCCGCAGGCCCTTGCGATAGACGAGCGAGATCGGCACGCGGGCTCCGTCGGGCGCCACGGCCTCCAAGCGTTCTGAGTGATACTGGCTCGGGTCGTAGCCGCTGGGGATCTCATCCTGCTTCAGCAGCTCCCAGCGCCCCTCGGCCATGTGGTAGTCCACGACCGAGCGCGGCGTCACCAGGGAGCTGTAGGTGAAGCGCAGCGCGTCGCTCTCATACTCCGGGTTCTCGCTGGGCGCGAAGCTGTAGACCGGCTCGGGGAACGACACGTAGCGCACATCGGAGCCGTCTGGCCGCGAGATGCGGATCTGCTGGAGGCCGCCGCGCCGCTCGTAGACCACCAGGTACTCCGCGAAGGCGTCGACGCCGTCGATCAGCACGTCGGAGCGGTGGGGGATCAGCTCGCGCCGCTCGGCGGGGTTGGCCGTGGGCGCAACGAGCAGCTTGAAGTTCTCGGCGTCCTCGTTGGTGTGGATCAGGAAGCTGTCGCCCTGGTGCTCCACATCGTACTCCACACTCTTGCGCAGCGGGTCGAGCGTGACGAAGGGCGCGGCGGGGTCATTGGCTGGCTTGAAGCGCACCTCGGTGCCGTCGTGGCTCCGGAGGCGCATCAGCAGGAAGGCCCGCGAGCGCGTCTTGCTCACGTAGACAGCGAGGCGCTCGTTCGGCTCCTCGTGGATCAGCTCGTCGTCGGCAGGGTCGCTGCCGAGGGTGTGGCGGTAGAGCCTGTAAGGGCGATGGGCGTGGTCGAAGGTGGTGTAGTAGAGCGTGCGGCCGTCCTCGCCCCACTCCAGGCTGTAGGCGCCGTTGGGGATGCTGACCGGCAGCTGCTCGCCAGTGACAAGATCCTTGACGGCGATGGTGAAGACGATCGCGCCAGTGGTGTCGAGACCGTAGGCGGCCAGCCGCTGGTCGGGGCTCACCTTAAAATGGCCGAGGCGGCAGAAGGCGTGGCCCTCGGCGAGCTGGTTCACGTCGAGCAGTAGCTCCTCGGGGCCATCGGGAGCGAGGCGCCGGCAGACGATCGGGTACTGCCGGCCCTCCTCGGTGCGGGTGTAGTAGAGGTAAGGGCCGCGGCGCTCGGGCACGGAGAGGTCGCTCTCCTTGATGCGGCCGCGCATCTCGGCGAAGAGACGCTCCTGCAGCTCCGCGGTGTCGGCCATCATCGCCTCGGCGTAGGCGTTCTCCGCTTCCACATAGGCCCGCACCGCCGGGTCGTCCTTCCGCTGGAGCCAGGCGTACTCGTCGATGATCGTGTCGCCGTGGAGACGGATCTCGTGGTGCCTCGTCTCGGCGACGGGCGGGACAGGCGTGACGGTCATATAGAGCCCCCCGTTATTCGATCTTGCGATCGCAGTACATAGAACCACGATGATTCGCCGGTAAGGGGTCAGCTGGCGCATCCCAAGCGGCGGCCACGACCGGCCGCCCTTACAGATCCCTACCGAGAGAATGCTGTGGTTCCATATATTCGAGCTGACGGCCGCGTTATTCGATCTCGCGGCCCTTCATCACATCAGGAAGCGCACGACTCGCGGCACGATCTCCTCGTGGGCGTCCTCGAGCACGTAATGGCCTGCGTGATCGAAGCGCACCGCCTGAGCATCCGGGAAACGCTCGAGCCAGCCGGCGAGGAAGTGATCGGAGAAGCACCAGTCCTTCCCGCCCCAGAGGATGAGCATCGGGTGGCGGCGCAGCGTGACGAGCTCGCGGTCGATCGCGTCCACCACAGCCCAGGTGGGGTGGCGCGGGGACATCGGGATGTCGCGCACGAAGCGCTGGATCGCCACCCTATCGCGCCAGGAGCGATACGGGAAGAGCAGGCCGCGGCGCACCTCTGGGGCAAGCGGGCGCTCGACGGCCATGAAGGTGGCGGCGCCGGCGAAGGCGTTCAGCCCGCGCACCGCCAGGTCGCCGAGGAACGGCCAGCGGCAGACGGCGATCCGCCAGGGAAGGCGCGGCGAGAGGAAGGCCGCCGTGTTGAGGACGACGATCCGGCGCACTCGCTCGGGGTGGCGCGTGGCCCAGGCCATGGCGATGGCGCCGCCCCAATCGTGCACCACCAGGTCCACAGGGCCGAGGTCGAGGCTATCGATCAGGCGGCCGAGGTTCTCACTGTGGGTAGCGAGGGTGTATGAGTAGCGTTGGGGCTTGTCGGAGAGGCCGCAGCCCATGTGGTCCGGGGCGATCACGCGATGCGTGGGGCTGAGGGCGGCGATCAGGCGGCGGTAGTAGAAGGACCAGGTGGGGTTGCCGTGGACGAGCAGCACCGGCGGCCCTGCGCCCTCATCAACATAGCTGAGGGAGCCGCCGGGGAGCGGGAGGCGCGCGGTGTGGAACGGATAGAGCTCGCGAATCGGCGCGAGATCCGGCGCCGCCGGCGCGGCTACGCTCAGGTTCATATGCTTCCTATACAGCGAGGCTGGTCGCGGACAGTATAGCACGGCCCGATCCGGCGGCGGGCCGCAGGGTTGGCGGGCGCTGCCGCCCCCGCGCTGAGTGTCTGCGACACGCTGCCTGCGGGGTGCTGCCGCCCCAACTCCCCCGGCTTGGTATCTGCGACACTGCCGCTTGCGGGCGCAAGCGCTTCGCGCCACTGCGTCCGGCGCCCCGCACCCCGCCGTCAGGGGGCGAGCGCGCGCCCCCTGACAACCCCCGCGCGGGGAGCCTCGCCCCCGGACCCCCAAATCCGACGGCGTTCCTGGGCGAGACGCCTGGCTGCGCATGCCCCTCTGCGCCGAGAGCGGGTATGGCACTACTCGCTCGAGGGCAGCGCCGGCGGGAGGGCGTTTGGATCGCGAATGACACGAAATGAGGCGAATGACGCGAAACGAAGGCGCGAAGGCGCTTTAGGGAAGACGCGAAACGAGTGGGCCGCTGATGCTGCGCCCGGCGGCGGGCGTGCAGCTGGGAACGCATCGCCCGCTCTCGGCGCCGAGGGGCATGCAGCGATGGCGTCTCGGCGCTGGCGGGCGTCGGCTTCGGGGGTTCCAAGGGGGCAGCGCCCCGGCGCGAGCCGCTTTGACGCCGCGCCTGAGCAAGGGGTATACTGCGCTGCGTGCCTTCTCCGCCTACTCCCACGAGTATGCCGCCAGCCACGCCGCTCTTCACAGCCGACAGCGATGATCCAGGCGCCAGCGCCAGGCCGCAAGGCAAGGCGCAGCCTCCGCGCAGGGTCGCCGCAGTCTACGACGGCGAGGTGATCCGCCCGCTCGAGCCGCTGGATCTGCCGCCGGGCACGCCCATGAGCCTCGTGGTGCCGGCATCGCTCACGGTGGCGGTGCTGCCCGCACCCGCCGATGCGCCCGCGGCCGATGCGCCCGCGGCCGTTGCCACGCCGTCTGCCGCCGTTGCCGCGCCGCCCACCGCGCCCTCGCTCGCGAGCGATGCGCCGCTCGCGATGCCCGGCCGCCTCACGCGGCTCGAGCTCGCGCTGCTGGCCGCGGGGCTCGCCTTCTATGCCCTCACGCGCCTGGTGGGGCTGGTCGCCTTCCCGATCTACTTCTTCTGCGACGAGGCGATCCAGGCCACCCTGGCGCGAGCGCTGCTCGACAATGGGCTGCGCGACAGCCAGGGCGTGCTGCTGCCGCCCTACTTCCTCAACGCCGAGAAGTGGAACCTCAGCCTGAGCGTCTATATCCACACCGTGAGCGTGGCCCTGTTCGGCACCTCGGTGGGCGTCACTCGCGGCACCTCGGCAGTCATTAGCATGCTCGGCGTCGCCGCCGTGGCCCTCACGCTGCGCCTCGTCTTCTCGAGCCGCAACTGGTGGGTGGCGCCCTTCGCCATGGCCGCCATGCCGGCCTGGTTCCTCCACTCGCGCACCGCCTTCGAGACGGTGCTGATGGTAGCCTGGTACGCCTGCTTCCTCTGCTGTTACCTGCTCTACCGCACCCGCGGCCCGCGCTGGCTGCTGCCGGCCCTGGTCTTCGGCGCGATGACGTTCTATAGCTACACAAACGGCCAGGGCGTGATGCTCGTGAGCGGCGCGCTGCTGCTGCTGCTCGACCTGCGCTACCACCTGCGCCAGGGCTGGCGCGTCTGGGCGGCCGCGGCGGGCACGCTCCTGCTGCTGGCGACGCCGCTGCTGCGCTTCCGCCTGCTGCAGCCGGACGCCTACGAGGACCAGCTGCGCCACCTCGACTCCTACTGGCTTTGGAATATCCCGCTCGGCGAGAAACTCGCCCGCTTCGCAGAGACCTACGGCCTCGGGCTTAGCCCCGGCTACTGGTTTTTTTACAACAACGTGGATCTGGAGCGGCACCGGATGCTCGGCATGGGCCACCTTGGCCTCTGGCTCGCGCCGCTCATCCTGCTCGGCCTGGTGATCTGTCTGCGGCGCTGGCGCTCCCCCGCCCACCGCGCCGTACTGGTGGCGGTGCTGGCCGCGCCCTTCTCCGCAGCGCTCGTGGGTATCGGCATCACCCGCGTGCTCGCGATGGTCGTGCCCGCCGCCCTGCTCGCCGTGATCGGCCTCGACCGGCTGGCTTTCTGGCTGGCGCCGCGGGTGCGGCCGCGCATAAGCGCAGCCGTCGCCGCCGCGGCCTTGGGCCTGATCAGCCTCGGGCTCACAAGGACAGCCCTGGTGGACGGGCCCACCTGGTTTACCGACTATGGCATGGGAGGCATGCAATACGGCGCCCGCCAGCTCTTCGAGCAGAGCATCCCCGAGCAGCTGAGCGCCGACCCCGAGGTCACGCTGCTCGTCTCGCCCACCTGGGCCAACAACCCGAATGTCTTCGCCGAGTTCTTCCTCACGCCAGCACAGCGTGAGCGGGTGCAGTTTGGCAACATCGACGCCTTCACCTTCAGCCGCCAGCCGCTCGACCCGGCGCGACAGCTGTTCGTGATGCCCGACTACGAGTATAAGCGGGCCCAGGAGAGCGGCAAGTTTGTGATCAGCGATCCCGAGCGCGTCATCCCCTACCCCGACGGCAGGCCCGGCTTCTACTTCGTGCGCCTCGACTATGTGGCCAACGTTGATGAGATCTTAGCCGCCGAGCGCGCCGAGCGGACGCGCCCTGTGGAGGCGCAGGCCGTGGTGGGCGGGCAGCCGGCACGCGTCACTCACTCGCCGCTGGATATTGGGGAGATCGGGAACCTCTTCGACGGCGACAGCTTCAGCCTGGTGCGCGGGATGGAGGCGAACCCCCTGGTGGTCGAACTCGACTTCGAGCAGGCCCGCATGCTCTCCGGCGTCACGCTCACCACCGGCTCGATGCAGTTTGAACTCACGTTGCACGCGATCCCGGCCGACGGCAGTGACCCAGTAGTTGTGAGCGCGAGTTTCAGCGATCTCCCGCCCGACCCGACGGTGCACCTCGATCTCCCGGGCGGCCCGATCTCCGCCAGCGGCCTGCGGATAGAGGTGCGCGAGCTGAACGCGCCAGAGATCCCGCACATCCATCTCCGCGAGCTAGAGCTGAGGTAGGGACAGTGTCAGGCAACCCCCAGCAGACGATCCAGGCACAGATCACCTCGGCGGCCACGCGCCAAGCCGGCCCCGGCCGGGCCGCGACACTGCTCGCGAGCGGCCTGCTGCTCGCCCCGCTGGCGCAGATCGCCGTGGCCCGCGACATGATGGCCCTCGGCGTGGGCCTCTATCTCTGCGCCGCGCTCGCCGCCCTCGTCGGCGCGTGGGAGCCGCGCCGCGCCGACTTCCTGCCCACCCTCGCAGAGCGGGCTCACGGCCTTCCTACAACCCTCGACGCGGACTGGCGCTTCTGGCTCACGGCGGCCGCCTGTATCTTCGCCGGCCTCGCCTTCGCAAACTCCGGCGGCAACCGCTACCGGCCCACCAATGTCATCCCCTGGCTCGCGGCCGTTAGCTGCTTCCTCATCGCCCACGCCGATTATCGATGGTGGAGTCTGGATGGTGGCGTTTGGCGCGAGCGCTTCGCGCAGCTTCGCGCCAGACTCCTCACCCCTCGAGCGGCGATCCTTCTCGCTATCCTGGCGCTTGGCGCCGTCTTCCGCTTCGCCGCGCTGGCCGAGAACCCGCTCGACATGAACAGCGACCAGGCCGAGAAGCTGCTCGATGTGGGCGACGTGCTGAACGGGACCTACTACATCTTCTTCGAGCGCAACACCGGCCGCGAGCCCTGGCAGTTCTACTGGACGGTCGCGCTGATCAAGCTCTTCGGCTTGCAGCCCGACTTTATGGCCCTCAAGCTCGGCACCTCGCTGATCGGCTGGCTGATGCTGCCCGCCATCTTCCTGCTCGGCCGCGAGGTGCTTGGCTCCCGCGGCGCCCTCATCGCCACCCTCTTCGCGGCCGTGGCGAGCTGGGGCGTGATCACGGCCCGCTTCGGTCTGCGCTACCCACTGGCGCCCTGCGCGGTGGCCTGGACGCTCTTCTTCCTCGTTCGTGGCCTGCGGCGCGACAGCCGCAACAGCATACTGGCGGCCAGCATCTGGGCCGGGATCGGCCTGCAGGGCTACACCGCCTACCGCTTTATGGTCGTGGTGGCGCCGCTGATCGGGCTGATCTGGCTCGCCGGCCTGCTCGTCCGCGATGAACGGGAGGCCGCGGGGCGTGTCTTACGGAACGGGCTGCTGGCCGCAGTCCTGGCCCTCCTGGTGATGCTACCGCTGGTGCGCTACGGCATCGATCGGCCCGACCAGTTGCTCTACCGCGCCGCCACCAG
>DAOUGF010000553.1:0-17524 GCA_034429295.1 Chloroflexaceae bacterium | reverse complement strand
GGGCGGCGGGCTCGAGCGAGGCGCGCCGCAGTGAACTTCTGGCGGGCCAGGAGCCTGTGGCGATCATCCTCGGCTGCTCCGACTCGCGGGTCCCTGCGGAGATCGTCTTCGACCAGGGCCTGGGCGATCTGTTCGTGATCCGCGTGGCCGGCAACATCGTCGCACCATCGCAGGTGGCCAGCATCGAGTTTGCGGCCGAGCGCTTCGGCACCCGCCTGGTCGTCGTCCTCGGCCACTCCCGCTGCGGGGCGGTGCAGGCCACGCTGGAGGAACTGGAGCGTCCCACGGAGCGCCGCTCGCCCAACCTGCGATCGATCGTCGGGCGCATCAGGCCGGCGGTGGAGACGCTGCTGGAGACGGAGCTCCGCCAGCAGCCGGAGGCGCTGCTGCAGCATGCGATCAGGGCGAACATCCGCGCCGCCGCCAATCAGCTGCGCCACGGGTCGCCCATCCTGGAGCAGCTGATCCAGCGGGAGGGGCTGATCGTCGTTGGAGCCGAGTACGCGCTGGAGACAGGCGCCGTCGAGTTTTTCGATGGCCTGCCCGAAGACGGGTGACGGTTGTGCTGCATCTGAACGAGAGGAGCGCCCTTATGGACCAAGCATATCGCGAGCTGAACCGCGCCTCGACGGAGCGCATCCGCGCCTTGGCCGGGCGCCTGAGCGACGAGGAGATGAGGCGGCCGGTGGGCGAACACTGGACGGTCGGCGTGGCCTTCGCCCATCTGGCCTTCTGGGACCGGCGGGTGATGTATGTGCTCGACCGCACGGAGCAGGCTGGCAAGCTGTTCGTCCCCGAGATCGACATTTATGTGAATGACCTGTCGCTGCCGCTCTGGGCGGCCATCCCGCCGCGGGAGGCGGCCCGGCTCGCGATCGAGAACGCCGCCGCCCTCGACGAGCGGCTCGAGCAGTTCCCGCAGCCCCTGCTCGAGAAGCTGTACGCCCATAACAAGCGCTGGGTGGTGCGGGCACACCATCGCAACGAGCATCTCGATGAGGTGGAGGCGGCTCTGCGCCAGTAAGATGTCGCGGCGGGCTTGACGGCGCGGCGCGATCGGGAGTAGGCTCATCTTATGAGCAACGCGAGGCGTGTGATCCTCACGGGCGCCACGGGGCTGATCGGCAGGCAGCTCTTCGCGGCTCTGCGTGAGCGGGGCTACGAGGTGGTCGTCTTCTCTCGCAGCCCTGAGCGGGCACGGGCTGCGCTGCCCGGCGCCGCCGACTATGTGGCGTGGGCGCCGGCCGAGAGTGGGCCGTGGGCCGCGGCGCTCGACGGCGCCTATGGGGTGATCCACCTCGCCGGGGCGCCGATCTCCCAAGGCCTGATCGGCGTGCGCTGGACGGCCGCCCACAAGCGGGAGATCATCGACAGCCGAGTGATCGGCACGAGGGGCCTGGTGCAGGCGATGGGCGCGGCGGCGCGCCGGCCGGCCGTGCTGGTGTGTGCCTCGGCGGTGGGCTACTACGGCCCGCGGGACGACACCCCGCTCGACGAGAGCGCTTCCCCTGGCGCTGACTTTCAGGCCAAGGTCTGCACCGCTTGGGAGCGGGAGGCGATCCAGGCGGAGGCGGTGGGGGTGCGGGTGGCGCGCATGCGGAGCGGGATCGTGCTGGACCGCAAGGCTGGCGCCCTCGGCCAGCTGCTCATCCCCTTCCGCCTGCGGGTCGGCGGGCCGATCCTGCCCGGCAACCAATACTACTCATGGATTCACCCCGCCGATGAGGTGGGGCTCTTCATGCTCGCCCTTGAGGATGAGCGGGCCACAGGGCCGATCAACGCCACCGCGCCCACCCCGGTGACCAGCCGCGAGTTCTCGGCCGCCATCGGCCGGGTGCTCGGCTCGCCCTCCTGGCTCCCCGTGCCCGCGTTCGCTATGCGCATCCTCCTCGGCGAGATGGCCGATATAGTTGTGCAAGGGCAGCGGGCGATCCCGCGCCGGGCCCAGGAGCTCGGCTACAGCTTCCGCTTCCCCGAGCTCGAGCCGGCGCTACGCGATCTGCTAAGGTAGCAGGCACTTACCGCCCCGCAGGCGGAACGAAGGAGAACAGTATGCGAGCCCTGGTCTGGGAGGCCCCCCGTACGATGGTGATGCGCGAGCAAGAGCAGCCAGCCCCCGGCCCCGATGAGGCGCTGATCAAGGTGGGCTTCGCCGGCATCTGCGGCTCCGAGCTCAGCGGCTATCTCGGCCACAACGCGCTGCGAGTGCCGCCCCTGGTGATGGGCCACGAGTTCTCAGGCGAGCTCGTCGCCCTCGGCGCGACGGCCCGCAACAGCGGCCTCGCGGAGGGGCAGATTGTCACCGTCAACCCGATGATCTCCTGCGGCGAGTGCCGCTACTGCCGCGACGGTTTGGTGCAGCTCTGCCGGGCCCGCCAGCTCATCGGCGCCCACCGCCCCGGCGCCTTCGCCGAGTATGTCGCCGTGCCCGCGGCTAATGTCCACCTCCTGCCTGCAGGGATGTCGCTCCACACCGGCGCCCTGGCCGAGCCGGTCGCGGTGGCCGTGCGCATCGCTGCCCTAGCTGGCTCGCTGGCCGGCGAAACGGCCCTCGTCCTCGGCGCCGGCCCGATCGGCCTGCTCGCCCTCCAGACGCTCCGGCTCAAGGGTGCCGAGCGGGTCTTCGTGAGCGACCTCGACCCGGCGCGGTTGGAGATCGCCGCCGCGCTCGGCGGCAGCCCGGTGGACGCTCGCAGCCAGGATGTTGTGCAGCAGGTGGCCGCCGCTACCGGCCAGGATGGCGTGGCCGTCGCGGTGGACGCCGTCGGCACCGCCCGCACCCGCGCCCAGTGTGTCGGCGCCACCCGCTCGGCCGGCATGGTCATCCTCAGCGGGCTCCACGAGGAGAGCAGCCAGATGCCAGCCGCCGAGATCATCCGCCGCGAGATCAGGGTTCAGGGCGGCTTCTGCTACACCCACGCCGACTTCGCCAGGGCCATCGAGCTGCTCGCCCAAGGCGCGATCCGGCTCGACCCCTGGGTTGTCGAGGAGCCCCTCGCCGCAGGCGGCAGCTGGTTCGAGCGCCTCCTCAACGCCCCCGGCGCCGTCGCCAAGGTGCTGCTCAAGCCGTAGCAGAGAGGCTGACGACGCATCTGCAGGGGATCTTCCCGACCTCGAGATCGGCCGGGGTGAACGAGCATCACGCGTAAGGGGCCAGGATGAAAATCACCGACATCCGCGCCGTGCGTCTCACCGTCGAGCCGCCGGCCTACACCACGACGCCACGCCGCGAATCCTGGTGGAAGCAGGCCGAGGTGGCCAACCCGATGTCGCGCTACGAGCGCTTCAAGGCCCACCGCGACCTCTGGCTACCGAAGTGGGACACCGTCTGGTGCAAGGTGACCCTTGAGGATGGCACGTGGGGCTTGGGGCAGACGAGCCATGGGCGACCGGTCGCGGCGGTGATCGAGGATCATCTCGCGCCCCATCTGATCGGCGAGGATATCTTCGCGGGCGAGAGGCTGGCCGACATGCTCTTCCGCCTCACCAAGCCCTACGGCAGCGTGGGCCTGGCCTCTTACGCGGTCAGCGCGGTAGACTTGGCGCTCTGGGACGCGCGGGGCAAAGTGCTCGGCAAGCCGGTGTACGCCCTGCTCGGCGGCGGGCAGAAGGAGCGCATCTTCTGCTATGCCACCGGCAACGACGTGGACTGGTACCAGGAGCTCGGCTTCCGCGCCTTTAAGCTGGCCTGTCCCTACGGCCCGGCGGACGGGCTCGACGGCATCAAGAAGAACGAGGAGTTCGTGGCGAAGGCCCGCGCGCAGGTCGGTCCCGACTGCGAGCTGATGCTCGACTGCTGGATGGCCTTCGACGTTGAGTACACCGTGCGACTCGCCGAGGTCTTGCGGCCCTACCGGCTGGCCTGGATCGAGGAGTGCCTCATCCCCGAGGACTTCGACGGCCATCTGGCGCTGCGCCAGCGGCTCCCCTGGCAGACCCTCAGCACCGGCGAGCATTGGTACACCCATGTACCCTTCCAGTGGGCGGCGGCCCATCGCGCCGTTGACATCCTGCAGCCGGATATCTGCTGGGTGGGCGGGCTGAGCACCTGCCAGAAGATCGCCGCCGCTGCCGATGCGGCGGGCCTGCGGGTGATCCTCCACGCCGGGGGCAACAGCGCTTTCGGGCAGCACTTCAGCTACGCCACCCCCGCCGTGCCCTGGATCGAGTGCTTCGTCGGCACCCCGCCCGGCGTGCCCTTGGAGGAGGCGTGGCGCCTGCCGGGACAGGCCGCGCCGCAGGATGGTTGGCTCGTGCCGAGCGACGCCCCCGGCTTCGGCCTCGAGATCCCTGAGGAGTGGCTGGCGCCCTTCTTCAGCGCCTAACACTGTCGTTTCGCGTCTTCGTTTCGCACCTTCCTTTCGCGTCTTCCCTTTCGCGTCTTCGCATCTTCGTTTCGCGTTTTAAGCGCTGCGCGCCACTTCGTAACGCACCCTTTCGCGACTTTCGCGATCCAAACTTCTCATCCCCCTCTCACGCCAGCTTAAAACCAGACTCACGCTGGTTGGCCATACTGTCATCAGGAAGCAAAGGAGCGGCCAACGCTCCTGAAAGCATAGAGGTGACCGTATGGAACATCAGCAGACGAAAAAGACCAACCCCCTGATACTCCTAGCCGTGCTGCTGCTTGGCATCTTTATCGGCGTGGGCGGCGGGGCCGTCGCCGGCGGCGCGGCTGCCTACTACATCACCAGTCGCGCCATAGCCACCCAGGCCGCGGTGATGGCCCAGCCTGTGAGCGCCCAGTCGGCCGCGACCGAGCCCACTGCCCGGCCCGCCACCCAATCGGCGGGCCAATCCGCCGCTCCGAGCGAGAACCCCTCGGCCAGCGTGGCCGACTCCGATACTGCTGTTGAGGCGGTACAGCGCGTCGGCCCAGCCGTGGTCACGGTGATCAACTACGCCCGGCAGGGCAGGGGCAGCGGCAGCGGCGTGATCTTCAGCGAGGACGGCTACATCCTCACCAACAACCACGTGGTTGAGGGCGCCCGCGAGCTCGCCGTGGTCTTCGCCGACAACAGCCGCCGCGAGGCCGAGCTG
This sequence comes from Chloroflexaceae bacterium, assembly GCA_034429295.1. Taxonomy (GTDB): domain Bacteria; phylum Chloroflexota; class Chloroflexia; order Chloroflexales; family Chloroflexaceae; genus OHK40. Next base: position 12,484 of record DAOUGF010000553.1, on the reverse strand, counting down.
ATCGGCACCGACCCGCTCAACGACATCGCCGTGATCCGGGTTGAGGGCGAGCTGCCCGGGGTGGCCGTCATCGGCGACTCGGCCGCGCTGCAGCCGGGCGAGACGGTACTGGCGATCGGCAGCCCGCTCGGCAACTTCCGCAACAGCGTCACGGCCGGCGTGGTCAGCGCCCTGAACCGCTCGGTTGGCACGATGGAGGGCCTGATCCAGACCGACGCCGCGATCAACAGCGGCAATAGCGGCGGCCCGCTGATCAACCTGCGAGGCGAGGTGGTAGGCATCAATACGCTGGTGGTGCGCAGCGACATCGGCTTTGGCAGCACCGCCCCGATCGAGGGCTTGGGCTTCGCCGTGCCGAGCAGCATCTTCCGCAGCGTCGCCGATCAGCTGATCGCCAACGGCGAAGTGCGCTACCCCTTCCTCGGCGTGAGCTACCTCGTGATCGACGGGGAGCTCGCCGCCGAGCTCGATCTGCCCGTCCAGAACGGCGCCCTCGTGCAGCGCAGCATGAACGGCCAGCCCGCGGTGGTGCCCGGTAGCGCCGCCGACCGGGCCGGCATCCGCGAGGGCGACATTATCGTCGCCGTGAACGGCACCCGCATCGACTACAACACCTCGCTGCGCCAGCTGCTGCTGCGCCATAGCCCCGGCGACACCGTGCAGATCACCATCTTGCGCGATGGCGCCGAGCAGACGCTCGAGGTAACCCTGGGTGAGCGCGATATGTAGCCGCTCCCCGCGGGCTTCACCATAGAGCGGGAAAGGGCTGATAGGCCGGCTCGCCCTTGGGCAAGCCGGCCAATTTGATTCCACGCAAGGGACTGGCAGTATGTGACCTCGAGCAGGTCGTCCCTTATCTCAGCATCGGCAGCCACAGCGACGCCGGCCCATAGCCAAGCGCGTAGATCTCGCCCCCGTTGGCGAAGCTCTGCGGCGCGGCCGCGATCCAGTCGAGCGCCGCGCTGCGCCCGGCGGGCGGCGCAACCTCCCAGAGCCCCTGGCCGTTCAGACGCAGCACCACCAGGCGCGACTCGGCGATCCCCAGCCGGTCCAGCAGATCCTGGTCGTAGCTCAGCCGCACCCGCAACGGCGGGCGGCCAGGCCCCCAGGGTGCGCCGTTATTCGGGTCGGCCACCACCGAGTTAATGAAGAGGGGAGATCCAAGGATGCCCGTCACACCCGCCGGCAGCGGCCCGCTCGCGCCGCACGCGAGGGCCGAACTGTAGATCACCCGGTTGTCGCTCGCCGGCGCGCGCTGGTCGGCCTGGGCCATATCCACGTTCACCAGGCCCTCGGCGATCGGAGCGTGGCCGCCGGTGTGGGCCGGCCCCACGCCGCCGCCCAGCTGGTACCAGGTGACCGCCTCGGCGCCGCGGAGGGGATCCCGGGCGTAGATGTAGCCGTGGAGCGCCGGCGGCTCCTGCTCATCGAAGAAGAAGAAGTGGCTGAATACGCCGTTGCTGCCGGATACGGCCACCGGCTCCCCACACGCGCCGCCCACGGGGCAGTGGACGAACTCCACCGCCTGGGGCGGCTTGCCGCTGCACTCCTCAAGGCGCACCTCCAGCCCGCTCACCCGGCTGAACTGCTCGCCCGGCCCCTGGTACAGCAGCGGCCTCAGGGTGAGGCCCGGCCGCCAGCTGCTCTCCGCCGCGCTTAAGTCGTTTACGCCGTCGATGCGTAGCGGCGGCGCCTCGGCAGGATCTCGATAGTCGGCTGGGAAGCTGTAGAGTGCGCCGCCCACCGGGTCGGGCGCCATCACCGCGGCCCGGTCCCCCGTGTCGGGCTGCACGCCCACCAGCTGCATCGGCATGGCCTCGCCGGCCACGATCGCTCCCTGCCCGATGATCCGCTGCGGCGCGCCGTCCTCGGGCCTCGGCCTGATCAGATAGGCCTGGCCGACCAGGGGCGGGCCAGGCAGCGCCGCGAAGGTCGCCATGGCTGAGGTGCGCTCCCGCGGGGTCGCCGACGGCACCACCGTGACCGTCACTGGCGGCGGGTCGGTCGGGCCGGGCGTCAGCGCGGCCGGCGCCGTCACGCCGTCGGCGCCGTAGAAGCGCTCAACCGTGGCCCACGCCGATTCGCCGTGTACGGCCATCTGCGGAGTGTCGCGGCAGGCCGGCGGCGGGGCGCCGGGCTCCCAAAGTGAGAACTGGTCGGCCGTGTAGTGATAGGCCATCAGCGACTGGACGATGGAGCCGGTGTCGGCGGGCGCGCGCTCGCCGCGACGCAGCAATCGGAAGCCGGGCTGATCCGCGCCGCAGTACTGCTCGCGCCCCGTCCCCTGCTGCAGATACTCGTCGTAGAGATAGAGGGCGTGGTGGGCCCACTCATGGGCGATCGTGCGCCAGCCCTCAGGCGCCGACCAGGGCCCGCAGCGTGCGCCCCTGCCGTCCCACTGCCGGCCAAGCAGCACGGGCGCGGGGTAGAAGAGAGCGATCGGCTCCGGATCGCCCGTGGCGCTGAAGGAGGCAGTGGGCGCGGCGACCACCCCACCCACGAAGGCGCTGGGCCGGTACGAGCGGCTGGCGAGCACGCGGATGTTCGCCTGCTCCCACTGCTCGCCGCCGGTGTAGATGTTGATCGTGTCGATCGCCATCTGCCCGCCCGTGAAGCGGTAAAACTGGGCGGCCATGGAGCGCAGCCCCTGCTCGAGATCGGCCAGCATCGTCGCCTCGGCCTCGGCGGGGCAGCCGGCGGCCGCCAAATCGGCTGGCAGTTGGTCCAGGCTGCCGGGCGCCCACTCCGTCGAGACAGTGATAGCGAAGCGCTTCTTCGGCGCTGGCTGCGCGGCTGCCGGGCGCAGCGGCATCAGGCCGGCGACCAGCGCCAGGGCGAGCAGGATCAGCGGCGCGGTTCGTCGCATCAGCCTCCCCCTTCTGTGAGCTATAATCATCGCACCCCACCAAGTGCCGCCGTAGGGCGGCCATGATCATCGCCCCCGTAGGGGCGGCCCATCAATCCTTCCACCGTAGAGGCGACCCGTCGTCCACCACCAATATGCCGTCATAGGGCGGCCCGTCAATCCTTCCACCGTAGGGGCGGCCCGTCGTGGCCGTCCACATCAACAGAGTCCCGTCATATACCAGGACGAACGATCCCCGCCGAATCATTCCCAACACCATGTCCGTAGCCAGCGATCCCCCGGAAGATAGCGGCCTCCCGGACGAGGCCCTGCTCGCCGACCCGGCGACCGGCGAGGCCGCATATATGCGCCAGCTTGAAGCCCGCTGCGAGGCGCTCATCCAGCGGGAGCCCCAGGCCCTCGCCGCCCTGGCCGCCGCCGTGCCCATCGAGCGCCTGAGCCTCCCACGCAACCGGCAACTCGTTCGCTACTACCGCGGCCTCGGCGCCGGCCTGCGAGACGAGTTCGCGGCGGCTCTGGCGGAGTTCACGGCGCTGCTCGCCGAGCCCGACCTCGACGACGCCGTCCACGCCCGCGCGCTCAATTCCGGCGCCCTCTTCGCCCAGGTGCAGGGGCGCGACGAGTTGGCTCTCAGCTGGTACCGCCGCAGCCTCGCCATCTGGCGGCGTCTCGGCGACCGCGAGCGGGAGGGGCTAGCGCTCCTCAATATGGGCATCCTCCAGTACGAGCTGCACCAGTACGAGGCGGCCGAAGCCAATGTCCGCGCCAGCCTGGATCGCTTCACAGAGGCTGGCGCGGCCTATCGCCAGGCGATGGCCCATAACGAACTCGGCCTGCTCTGCCGCGACCAGGGCCGTTGGGATGAGGCCATCGCCCACTTCGAGCAGGCGGCTGAGGGATTCGCACGGGAGGGCGCGGACGACTATCTCGGGCGGGTCTGGAACAACCTCGGCGAGGTGGCCATGCTCCGTGGCCGCTACGACGAAGCCCTGCGCCGCTTCGCCCGGGCCTTGGAGCTGATGGAGACCCGCGTCTACCAGGTGGATGTCCACGTGAACATCGGCCTGGTGCGCCAGGCCAGCGGCGACGACGCAGGCGCCCTCGAGGCGTATCACGCCGCGCGTGCTCTCTCCGAGACGATCGGCCGCGCCGATAGCCTCCCGCTCATCTGTTATCGCATCGGCCACGCCGAGCAGCGGCTCGGCCGCTTCGAGGCTGCGCTGTGGAGCTATCGGCAGGCGATCGAGACGATCGAGGCCCGCCGAACGCCGCTGCGCGATGAGGGCCTGCTGATCGGCCTCATGGGGCGTTGGCAGCTGGTCTACGAGGCGGCGATCGGCCTCTGCTTGGCGCAGGGCGACCCTGGCGCCGCCTTCGGCTACGCCGAGCGCGCCCGGGCCCGGGCCTTCGCCGACATGCTGGCCCGCCGCCAGGAGCTCAGCGCCCCGCCGGTTACACCGCTCGGCGCCGCTGAGGTCCAGGCCCGGCTTCCCGCGGGCGACCTGCTGATCGCCTTCTTCGCGGCCGGCCTGCCAGGCCCGGAGGTTGCGCTGCTCCAGGCCATTCCCCCCGAGGCCGCCGGCCTGCGGGCGTGCCTCGCCACAGAGCCCCGCCTCATCCGCTTCGCCCTCAGCCGTGAGCAGGTGGCGGCGGAGATCTGCCCTCTCGACCCGCAGAGCCTCCAGGCGACCAGTCGCTTTCAGGCCGATGGCCGCCGCTTCCTGCCCGATCCGATCCGGCGCCGCCTCTACGATCTGCTCATCGCCCCACTCGACGCCTCCATCGGCGCGGCGGAGCGGGTGGTGCTCCTTCCCCACGGCCCGCTCCACCAGCTGCCCTTCGCCGCGCTGCTCGACCCTGCCGGCGATCCGCTGCTCGATCGGGCGCCCGCTCTCGTTGCCACGCCGAGCGCCACTTTACTCCTGCGCGCCCCCCGCAGTCGCGGCCCGGCGCCCCGGCGCTCCTGCCTCGCCTTGGGCTACAACGGCGATGAGGCTCGCGGCCTGCGCCACCCTGAGGCCGAGGCCGCAGCGGTCGCGTCTCTCTGCGGCGGCGACCACTGGCGCCCCCGCACGGGCCAGATCGCCCGGCTGGCCCGGGAGGCCGGGAAGTACCGCTGGATCCACTTGGCCTGCCACGGCGAGTTCAATCTGCAGGATCCGCTCGCATCGTGGCTCGACATCGGCCCCGGCGAGCGGTTGAGCGCGACGGCCATCCTGCGCGAGTTGCGCCTGAACGCCGAACTGGTGACGCTGAGCGCCTGCCGCAGCGGCCTCAGCCGCGTGCTCCGCGGCGACGAGCCCCTTGGCCTGGTACGAGCGCTGCTCGGGGCGGGGGCACGGGCGGTGCTGGCGACGCTCTGGGAGGTAGAGGATCGCTCGGCCCGCCTGCTGATGGAGGAGCTCTATCGCGGGCTCATGGCGGGCGCCTCTCCACCCCAAGCCCTCGCCGCTGCGCAGCGTTGGCTGCGCACCTTCGAGGAGGGCGGCGCTCGTCCCTTCGCCGACCCGCGCTACTGGGCCGCCTACACCCTCGTGACTGCGGGCTAGAGCCGCACCTCGATCTGCGCGCCCTCGAGGGCGGATAGCGGCAGCCCTTCGATCACAGCCTCGCCCCAGGCGTCGGTCGTGGCCTCGCGATGCAACCCAGCCGCCGACACAATAACCGCGACGCCCGCAAGATCGGGCCAATCGCGCCCGGGGAGGCGCAGCTGCGCCCGCAGATCACAGGCCTCGGGCGCATCCACAGCCGGGTAGACGCTGACCTGCAGCTGCGCAACAGAGGGCGAAGGGTCATCGAGAGTCAGCTCCAACAGCGCCGCCGGATCCCCGCCGCGCACCGCCTCGGCCATGCCCGGCCCCGGCCTGAACAGGTCAAGCAGCGCCCTCGTTAGCGTGAGTTGCAGGCCCGCGGCGAACTGCGTCAGCGCATCCTTTACCGCCGCCTGCAACGCCACGCCTGGCGAGCTACTCTCGCGCGCCCCTAAAAAGCTCAGGTCGGGCTCAGGGATATGCGCCGGCTCAGCGGCCGCCGTCGAGGCGAGCGCCTCGTAGAGCAGCCCATAGGCCTCGGCGCAGGCCACGCAGCCGTCGAGGTGGCGCGCGACATCGGGGAAGAGGCTGGTGTAGGCTCGCCCGCCTAGTTGAGCCTCGACATACGCCTCCAGCTGATCCAGGCAACGCTCACAGGCCTGCTCGTCTTCTCCTTGTACCAGCGTCCTGGCCAGCTCGTATGCGCCCATATTGTCCATAAGCCTGCCTCTTCTCGCTCGCCGCTACTACTTAGACGCGTGGGCGCCCGCTAACCTTTCCTCAACCACTGCCTGAATCCAAATAGAACCACATCTGTCGCTCGGAACATACGGCCGAAGCATTCGCCTCGGACAACACCCGCACCACACGCGCGATCTGGGGCCAATCCTTCGGCCTCACGAGCCTACCGAGAGATTTCCGTGGTTCCAGATAGCGCCACCTTTCGCACTTTCTTTCGCGTCTTCCCTTTCGCTCCTTCGCGGCTTCGTTTCGTGTTTTTCGCGGCGCCAGCCTTCGCGCCCTTCGCGATCCAAACCCCTCACCCCACCGCCTCCCGCAGCCGCTCGAGCAACTCGCCGTCGCGCCGCAGCTTCGCGATATTCTTCGCCCGCGTCACCTGGATGTGGCTCGGCAGCACCGGCTCGCCGGCCAGGCGCGCCTCCTCGGCGGCGAGCTCCTCATCAGCGCGCTCGTCGAAGTAGCGGCCGACGATCACGCGGCGCGACCGGTCGCTCAGCGGGCCACGGCGCAGCGCGTCGAGTAGCAGGCCTCGCAGATCTGCCGTCGGCTCAAGGGGCGGCGCGGCCAGGGTCGCCTCGTGGTCATCGAGCGGCACCTGCCGCGTCTGGGCTGGCCGGCGCAGCGCGTCGAGCACCGTGCGCCGTGCGATCTGCGCGGCCCAGCCCCGAAACGTGGCCGGCTCGCGACACTGCTCCAGGCTGCGATGAACCTTGATCAGCGCCGCCTGCGCGCAGTCCGCCGCCAGGCCCTCGCCGTCGGGCCGGGCGCGGAGCATCCCGTAGGCGACGCGGTAGAGCTCCCGAAAGAGCTGCCGGTAGGCATCGGCCTGCGCGTCGCTTCCCTCCTGCCGGCAGGCGTTGTACAGCTCCTCGCTGGAAATGCTCTGGTCCATATGCTCTGCACACGCGAATAGCAGGGGTACTGCCCACAGTCTACCAGACCTGACACATCATCTCACCCTCGTATCAGCCGGCTGTCATCTTAAAGTAAAGTTATGCTATAATCCGCCCCGGCCACCAGGCAGTGGCCCCTACCATGATCGTGGAAAACGGAGGTCTTATTGAGGTCAGAGCGAACCCCCACGCTGCGGTCGCGACCTGTCTGGGCACTGCTGATCCTGCTCGCCACGTTGCTCCCGCCCGCCCTGGCCCGCGCCGACAGCCCAACGCTCGACGGCGCACTCTCACAGCCCTTCGACCTCGCCCAGCTCGATGGTCTATCGAGCCAGCCCGACGGCCTCGTCCTCGCCGCCGACGCCGGTCCGGCTCCCGCGATCGCCGCAGGCTTCCAGCGCTACGGCAGCGGCCTCTCCACGCCGATCGCCTTCGCGGCCCCCACCACACGCCTCAAGCTCACCTACACGGCCCAAGTGCCACCCGGCGCAGCAGCGCGCATCGATCTGCGCGGCAGCCTTGACGGCCGCCGCTGGCAGCCTTGGCTCACCGACCTGACGAGCGGCGCGGTGGTAGCCTTCTCTCAGCCCGTGCGCTATGCCCAGTACCGCGTCAGGCTCCTCGGCGGCCTCGGCGAGAGCCCTCTCGTACGCGACGTGCGCCTCTTCGACTCCGGCCAGCCACCCACTGTCAACGCCCCCGCGCCCTCGCCCTTCGCCGTTGCGCCGACCTTCCGCGTCCGCGCCACCCGCCAGGGCATGGTCGGCGGCCGCACCGCCAACGGCTTCATCATCCCGCCCCGCGCCCGCTTCGTCTCGCTACCCTCCTGGAGTGTCCTCTCCACCCGCGGCCTCGACGAGTACCAGGTGCGGATCAGCTACAAGGGCCGTAGCAGCGTCGTGCCTGTCTACGACGTCGGGCCTTACAGCGAGCGCGACGACTATTGGGACATCCCGCGCGACGGCTACCCACAGCTCGAGCGCGGCTGGCCGATGGACCACGCCGCTTACTACGAGGGCTTCAACGGCGGCCGGGCCGATAAGGGCTACGTGCGCTTCCCCACCGCGATCGATGTCGGCGATGGCGTCTGGTGGGACGAGCTCGGCATCAACGGCGACCAGGCTGAGGTCGAGGTGACCTATCTCTGGCTCGGCCAGGACCCCCTGGCCGGCCCGCCGGCCCGCGACCCCGCGGCCACCGAGCATATCGTTGATGAGCTCGGCGGCGACTTCTGGCACAGCGTTCCGGCGCTCAACCCCAGCGCCGTGGGCTGCGGGATGGCCCGCCACGCCTACTGGATTTCCAGCACCACCGATCCGGACGCTGGCGCCCCAGTCGCCCGCTGGCAGCCGAACCTCCCCGCCGAGGCTCTCTACGACCTCTATGTCCACGTGCCGGCCTGCCCCGCCAAACGCCCGCCGGTAGCTGAGGCCCGCTACGTTGTGCAACACCGCGATGGGGTCTTAGAGCTAGCCGTGAGCCAGCAGCAGCCCGGCTGGGTCCTGATCGGCCGCTTCCCCTTCAAGGCCGGCACCGATGGCTTCCTGCAGCTCGGCGGCCTCGCCGGCGACATCGGCACCGTCTGGTTCGACCAGGCTCGCTGGGTGCGCGTGCCGTAGGAGGCGCTTTCGCCAAGCTGCCGCGTTAGTCCTTGGCCCTTCGGGGATACTGTTGGCAAACCGGGAGCGTCGGCGTCTCGCCTGCAAGCGAGAGCCCGCGCTCCCAGAGGCCGTGCGCATCCGGTTGGCCAGCTCAGGGTGAACAGCGATGACCGCGCCAGAGCTCTCGGACGTCTTTCAGTACATCGACGCCCGCCGCGACGAGTACCTCGCTCGCCTGATCGACTACGTGCGCCGGCCAAGCATCAGCGCTCACGGCCTCGGCATCGCCGAGACCGCCGACTATATCGCCGCCGTGCTGGACGGCCTCGGCATGGGCGCCCAAGTGCTCCCCACCGCCGGCTGGCCCATGGTCTACGCGGAGCGCCTCGACGCGCCGGGCGCGCCCACGGTACTGCTCTACGGCCACTACGATGTGCAGCCCCCCGAGCCTCTGGAGGCCTGGATCTCCCCGCCTTTTGAGCCGACTGTCCGCGACGGGCGGCTCTACGGGCGGGGCGTCGGCGACAACAAGGGCCAGCATCTCGCCCAGATCCTCGCCGTCGAGGCCCTGCTCGCCTGCCGCGGCCGCCTCCCCTGCAACGTCAAGATCCTGCTCGAGGGCGAGGAGGAGATCGGCAGCCCGCAGATGCCAGCCTTTGTCGCCGCCAACCGCGAGCGCCTCGCCTGCGACCTGGTGATCACCGCCGATGGCCCCGTCCACGAGAGCGGGCGCAGCTGCGTGATGTTCGGCGTGCGGGGCGTGCTCAGCTTCGAGCTGCGGGCCCGAGGCGCCAACCGCGACCTCCACTCCGGCAACTTCGGCGGCGTGGCCCCCAATCCGCTCTGGACCCTCGTCCATCTTCTCGCCACGATGAAGCGCCCCGACGGGACGATCACCATCGACGGCTTCTACGACAATGTGCAGCCACCCTCTGAGTTGGAGCGGGCTGCGCTGGAGAAACTGCCCGTCGATCTCGCAGCGCTGATGGCCAGCCTCGGCCTCAAGCGCCTCGACGCGCCCGAGGATCGCGGCTACGCCGAGCGCCTGGCCCTCTGGCCCACCCTGACGATCAACGGGCTCCACGGCGGCTACGGTGGCCCCGGCTCGAAGACCGTGCTGCCGAGCGAGGCCGTCGCCAAGTGCGACATCAGGCTCGTCGAAGCCCAGACGGCCGCCGAGATCTTCGCGAAGCTCCAGGCCCATGTGCAGCGCCACGCGCCGGACGTGGAACTGATCTGGCAGGGGGCGATGGACCCGAGCAAGACGCCGATGGACTCGCCGTATACGGCGCCGCTCGTCGCCGGCATCACCCAGGCTCAGGGCGAGCCGCCCCTGCTCCTGCCCGCGATGGGCGGCAGCCTGCCCGAGTACGTCTGGACGAAGATCCTCGGCGTGCACGCCTTTGTGGTGCCGTACGCCAACGCCGACGAGGCCAATCACGCGCCCAACGAGAATCTCGAGCTCGCCCGCTTCTTCGGCGGCATCAAAACCGGCGCCGCCATCCTCGCCCACCTCGGCACCACCACCCCGTAGGGGCGACCCATCGTGGTTGCCCCCGCCCATCGTGGTCGCCCCCGCCCATCCTCGCCGCCTTGCCCTCAAACAACGAGACGCCCCGAGCAATGCTCGGGGCGTCTTGTTGTTATGCCGGTGTAGGGATTGGGAGATCCTGCCGGATCTCCCCTAACCCTGGTCCTGTCTTAGCCCTGGCCCTTGACGGCCTCCTTCAGGGTGCTGCTGGCGCTGAAGCCCGGCGTCTTGGTGGCCGGGATCTGGATCTTGGCCCGCGTCTGCGGGTTCACGCCCTCACGCGCCTGGCGCGACCGCACCTCGAAGGTGCCGAAGCCGGTGAGCGTTACCTTCTCGCCCTTGGACAGCGCCTCGGTGATAACATCCAGCGCCGAGTCGACGACGAGCTTGGTCTCCTTCTGGGACACGCCCGCCTTCTCCGCTACGGCCTTGATAAAGTCAGTCTTCTGCATCGGTGCAGTCCTCCTTCACACCTTCTGGATCGAACAGGTAAGCCTTCGCAATGCAGTATACCGCGCCTGTCAAGACCCATATGGCATAGAGACGCCCTGAAAGGCGTTTCAGAATTTCCACTCCGATTTTACCGCATCAGGACGCCATAAAAAGATAAGAACATTTGTTTTATTACTTACAATAAACGATTAACAGTTTCCGCCAGCGGATAGCATTATGTCGCCATCCCTATCTTACAGGTGTATGACAAAACCTCACCAGCCCTCAAACACCTGGTCGTCCCGCAGCCGGGCCAGCTTGGCCGCGAGCCCCACATAGCGCTCGGGCGTAAGAGCTCGTAACTCGGCCTTCACCTCATCGCTTACCGCCAGCCCCTCCACGAACTGCCCGAGGCTCTCGAACGTCAGCTCGCGGCCGCGGGTGAGCGCCTTCAGCGCCTCGTACGGCTCGGGGTAGCCCTCCCGCCGCAAGATCGTCTGCACCGCCTCGGCGAGCACCTCAGGGTGGGCCGCCAGATCCGCCCGCAGCTGCTCGCGGCGCACAGCCGTCTTCTTCAGCCCCTGCAGCGCCCGCCGGTAGCCCAGCAGGCTGTAGCCGAAGGCTACGCCCACACTCCGCAGCACGGTGCTGTCTGAGAGATCCCGCTGCAACCGGGAGATCGGCAGCTTCCGGCTGATATGCTCCAGCATAGCGATCGCCAGGCCTAGATTGCCTTCGGCGTTCTCGAAGTCGATCGGGTTGACCTTGTGAGGCATCGTCGAGGAGCCCACCTCGCCCGCCCGCGGCGCCTGAGCCAGATAGCCGTCGCTGATATAGCGCCAGAAGTCCTGGCAGAGGTCGATCAGCAGCGTGTTCACCCGCTTGAGCGCGTCGGCAAGCGCCGCCAGGCTGTCGTGGGGCTCGATTTGCGTGGTCAGCAGCACCGGCTCCAGGTCCAGCGAGCGCACGAAGGCCCGCGAGAACTTCAGCCAGTCCACCTCCGGCAGCGCGGCCACTTGGGCGGCGAAGCTGCCCGTAGCGCCGTTGAGCTTGCCGGTGAGCTTCACGCCGTTCACGTCGGCCAGAGCCCGGCGCAGCCGAATGAAGAAGACGTTGACCTCCTTGCCGAAGGTGGTCGGCGTGGCCGGCTGGCCGTGGGTGCGGGCGAGCATCGCCGTTTCGGCTTCGCCATCGGCCAGCTCCCGCAGCCGCTCCAGCAGCGCCATGAGCGCCGGCACCAGCACGAGGTCGCGGGCGTCGCGCACCAGCAGCCCGTAGGCCAGGTTATTCACATCCTCAGAGGTGAGGGCGAAGTGGATTGCCTCCTTCCAGGCCGCCAGCCCGAGCCGCTCCAGCTGCTCCCGCAGCCAGTACTCCACCGCCTTCACATCGTGGTTCACCTTGCGGTCCCACGCGGCGATCGCGAGGGCGTCGGCGTCGCTGAACTGCCGGTAGAGCGCCCGTAGCGCCGCCTGCTGCTGAGGGTCGAATGGCTTTACAAAGCCGATGCTGGGCGCGCGGGCGAGGAAGATCAGGTACTCCACCTCCACCCGCACCCGGTAGCGGAACAGCGCCGCCTCGCTGAAGTAGCTCACCAGCGGCGCCACATCGTCGCGATAACGCCCATCCAGAGGTGAGAGCGCCGCCAGCCTCGTCATCTCGTCTGCCATCATTTCCTCCCCATCGCAGGCACTCGCCACGCGAGCCTGCGCCGGCAATCTACGTGCAACACTAACCCCCGGGCCGCCGTCCTAGTCATCAGAAGGCATTGTGCAGAGAAGGGGGCGACGATGACCTTTACACTCTTCGGCGATATCAAGCGCATTGTCCGGGCGCAGCGGCTCGAGACCGAGAGCGTCACGACGATCTTCGGCGATGTGAAGCTCGAC
>DAOUGF010000552.1:0-5342 GCA_034429295.1 Chloroflexaceae bacterium | reverse complement strand
CCTCGGCGAGGGCGATGCCGCCAAGCAGGGCCAACGGCAGCGCGGTCAGCACCAGGCCAAGCAGCGTCGTGCCTGTCTGCTCGTGGGCCATGCGGCGGCGGGTAAGGAACACCGTGCCGACCATGCTGATCAGCACGCCGGTCCCCCAGTAGGCGTTGAAGCGAGTGGTCTCGCCGTTCGACATATCGAAGACATCGCCCCCGAACGGCTCGAGCACCGCGTCCTGGGCGAAGGCGCTCATCGCCCCCAAGGCGAGGAAGAGGAAGAAGGCCCGCGTCTGCCGGTCGGCCCACATCTCCCGCAGCAGCGCCAGGAAAGATTGCTGCTCCGTGGGAGCATCTATCGCCGCGGGGCCGCCCCGCCGCTCCTCGCCAAAGAGCGAGAAGAAGAAGCAACCGGCCGCGATCACCATGCCGACCAGCACGATGCGCCAGAAGGTCGCCTGGTCGTAGTTGGGCATGAGCAGGCCGTAGACCACTCCTGCCACGGGGAAGCTGACCACCAGGAAGATCTGCACGATGCTGAGCGCCTGGCCGCGCCGACTCGGCGGCGCGCTGTCGCGCACCAGAGCGAGGTAAGTGCCGCCGGAAAGCAGGGTGCCGACACCATACACGAGGAAGGCGATGGTCGCCAGAGTCCAGCCGAGCACCGAGCGCGGGTCTCCGGCGAGCAGCGCCGTCACCACCGGCAGTAGCGGCAACGAGAGCACCATCGGCAGGCGGCCGCCCCAGATATAGGGCAGCCGGCGCAGGCCGAAGATCGGCCGCGTGTCGGAGCGATAGCCGGCCCAGATGCTCAGCGGCGCCAGCAGGTAACGCAGCGCCGAGAGCAGGGCCACCGGCGTAGCCCAGAGGCCGAGGTCGGTGATCAGCACGCGGTTCAGAACACCCGAAGTCAGCAGATCGACGAAGGAGGAGCCGATATGGAACGTGCCGATCTTCATCGTCCGGAGGACGCTGAAGCGTGGCTGCTGAGTGTCACTCACAAAGCACTCCTGGGCAAAGGGTCCGCTACTGCTCAAAGCCGGCGGCGACGGCGAGATGCACCTCGTTGGCCACCCTGCTGATCCGGCGCAGCAGGCGGGCGCTCTCCCGAGGGCGCAGTTGGGTATCGTCCGGCAGGCCCATCGCCGCGTCCACCAGCGAGTCGCGGAAGAAGAGCGCCGCCTCGAGGGCGACTGTGAGCGGCATGCCGGCGCGGCGGGCGTATTGCGCATACTCCCCGCCGATGCGCCGCGCCTCGGCCAGGAGCTCCTCGTCGTCCCGCGAGCTGTTGATGTAGTGCAACACCACACCCATCAGCTGCTGGCCGAGGCGCCGCCAGGCCGCCCGCTCGCTATCATCGATGCTGGCCATCCAGCGCGGACGACCCTGCACGGCGAGGTCGCTGCGGGTATGGGCGATCGCCTTCGCCGCCCACGCGGTGCCGAGCGCTTGGCTGCTCAGCGAGTGGCGGGCCGCCAGAGCCTCGATATCCTGGCGCGCGAAGCGCCGATGGCCGCCAGGTGTGATATAGACCGGCACCGCGCCCGCGTCGGCCCAGCGCCGCAGAGTGGTGCTGTGCACCCCCAACAGCTTGCTCGCCGCCGAGAGCGAGAGATAGGTCGCTTCGCCGCTATCTACCATTGCAAACCTGTGCAAATCTATGCAGAACTCGCGGGCATTATAGGCGCGGGTGCGCCGGGCTGTCAATCGCCCTATGGAGAGATGAGGCTGCCCACGGCAGTTGTCCCTCAGATTCGCTGGCTAAAGGGATGTTGGTGGAAGCGAAGCTGATCGGCAGCGGGCGCGCCGCTGGGAACGCAGCGCCCGCTCTCGGCGCAGAGAGGCATGCAGCGATGGCTCCCTCGGCGCTGGCGGCCGTCGGCTTTGGGGGTTTCCAAAGAGGGCGAGGCCCCCTTTGGCGGGGAGCGCGAGGGGCAGAGCCCGCTCGCAACACCACCCACCGTGCAGGTGGTACTGGTATAGCGCGGCACCCCGAGACGGCGGGGAGCGCGAGGGGCAGAGCCCGCTCGCAACACCACCCACCGTGCAGGTGGTACTGCTTCGGGGCAGCGCCCTGGGCGCGGTGTAGGGCGGCCAGCGCCCCGCAGACACCGAGGCCGGGGCGCCAGCCCGGTTGACGTCGCTCATACCCTGGGGAAATCCGGTATCATGCGCCGATACGAGCGCCCGGCGCCTGTGCCGCACCGTGCGGCATCCAGGGCGCCGCCAGGAGATCCTGATGAGCGAGAGCATCTTCACCGCCGCCGTCCACGCTGGCCGCCCCGAGGCCGGCGACCCTTCCATTCCCTCTGTCCCGGGCATCGAGCTGGCCGTGAGCTACCGAGCCGCCGACGCAACCACGCTCCACGCGATGCTGGCCGGCGAGCAGCCCGGCTTCTCCTACTCGCGCTACGGCAGCCCCACCAATGCCGCCCTCGAGGCCGCCCTCTGCCGGCTAGAGGGCGCCGCGACGGCCAGGGCCTGCGCCTCGGGCATGGCCGCCGTCCATGTGGCGCTCCTGCTCACCGGGCTGCAGGCCGGCGACACCCTGCTCGCCGCCCAGGACTCGTATGGCGCCACCTTCGCCCTCGCCGACAGCATCCTGCGGCGCCTCGGTGTGCGCCCGGTCTTCGTGGACGCGACCGACCCCGACGCGGTGCGAGCGGCGCTCACCGAGCACCGGCCCCGCGCCTTGATCGTCGAGCCGATCTCCAACCCGCTCCTGCGCCTCTGCGACGTGGGCGCGCTGGCGGACCTCTGCCACGAGCACGGAGCCCAGCTCGTGGTGGATGCCACCTTCGCCACGCCCTACCTCCTGCGCCCTCTCGAGCACGGCGCCGACATCGTGCTCCACAGCCTCAGCAAGTACATCGGCGGCCACGACGATGTGCTCGGCGGCGTGGTGCTGGCAGGCCCGCGCTACGCTGATGAGCTGCGCAGCCTCACCATCCTCACCGGCGGGGTGCTCGATCCCCACGCCGCCTACCTGGCGCTGCGCGGCCTGCGGACGCTACCGCTGCGCATGCGCGAGCAGTGCCGCAACGCCCTCGCCGTGGCCAGCTGGCTGGCCGAGCAGCCCGGCGTTGCCCGCGTCCACTACCCCGGCCTCCCGAGCCACCCGCAGCACGAGTTGGCCCGCCGGCAGCTCCCAGCCGGCTTCGGCGGGGTGGTGGCCTTCGAGCTGGTATCACGAAATGGGGCGAACGCCGACTCGGCGGCGGCGCACCGCTTCCTCGACAGCCTGCGACTCGTGCTCCCGGTGACCACCCTGGGCGGCGTAGCCAGCCAGATCCTCTACCCGGCCATGTCGTCGCACCGAGCCCTCGAGCCCGAGCGCCGCCGCGCCCTCGGCATCAGCGACGGGCTGCTGCGCCTCTCCGTCGGCATCGAGGATCCCGCCGACATCACCGCCGACCTGGCGAGAGCGCTGGAGGCGGCGCAGGGCTAACGCGCAGCTACGGCACTCGTCGGCACCGCTGCTACTGGCCAGTCACCAGCTTCAGCTCAACCCGGCCCACGCGCACAATATCGCCGTCGTGCACCTCAGTGCTGGTGCGCACCTCGAAGCCGTTGAGGTAGGTGCCGTTGGTGCTGTTCAGATCCTCGAGCGTCCAGACGCCGTTGCGGCGCTCGAGACGGGCGTGCTCATTGGAGAGGAAGGTATCGTTCAGCGAGACATCGGCCTCGGTGCTGCGCCCGATCACCGTCGTCGGGCTAAGAGGAAAGACCTTGCCGACAGGGATGCCCGTCTGCCCCGCCGAGGTCACCACGAGCTGACCGTATGGGCTCGCCTGCGTGGGCGCGCCGCCGCCGCTGCTGAGGTCGCGGGAGATCACCCTGAGCACCTGCCAGAGGAAGAAATAGAGCAGGAAGAC
This sequence comes from Chloroflexaceae bacterium, assembly GCA_034429295.1. Taxonomy (GTDB): domain Bacteria; phylum Chloroflexota; class Chloroflexia; order Chloroflexales; family Chloroflexaceae; genus OHK40. The sequence continues at coordinate 1,483 of DAOUGF010000552.1, read as the reverse complement.
CACGGCCACCCGCAACAGCAGCAGGATCACCCCGATGGAGAGATTGGCGATATCGAACATAGTCCCTAGCTATCGCGAAAGGTCAGCTCCAGACCTCCGAGAGAGATAATATCACCATCGCGGAGGGCTGTCTCAGTCACACGCTGGCCGTTTACAAAGGTGCCGTTGGTGCTGCCGAGATCGGTGATCCAAAAGCGGCGCTGACGATAGCGCAGCTGGGCGTGGTGACGAGAGACGCGGGTATCCTCGAGGATCACATCGTTGCCGAGGCCGCGCCCGAGGGAGAGGGCAGTGCTCTCCAGGGGCACCGGCTGGGGGCCGTTCGGCGTCTGGAGCAGCAGCATGGCCTGGCTCTTGCGCACAGGTTGGGCCGGCATCACCGGGGCCATCACCTGGGTAGTCTCGGCGCCGCTCTGGTTGGTCATCTCGGCAACCACCTGGATGGTGCGCTTCGGCACGGCCGGATCCTCGGCGAGCACCACCTGGGGATGCTCCAGCATGGAGAAGTTTCGCTCCTGGGCCAACTCGCTGAGGTAGGTGGCCATCTCTTGCTCGAGCTGGGCCCGCACCGGCTGGAAGGCGGCGAAATCGGCGGGATTGAGATAGGCGCGGTAGAAGCTCGGCACGATCACCCGCTTGACGCTGATCGACTGCTGGCTCTCCATTGCTCGCTCCAGCCGCCTGGCGATCTCTACCGGCTGCACCGGGCTGCGGAAGAGCCGTGCAACCGACCCTTCCACCATCTGCTCCATCAGCTGCTCAAAACGGCTCAGTGCCGACATCGCCTCTGCTCCCTACTGTGCGGACAGAGAGACGAGGGGCCAGGAGACAGGGAGCACCTGCCGGTAGGCGCCTCAGGCTCCGTCAGGACGCTCCCTTCCCCTGATCTCCTCATCTCGTCATCTTGGCTTCACGGGCTCGCCCAGATAGATGGGCTCAAGGGTCACGAGATCGTCGCGCTCGCCGGCCACGTAGCGACGCCAGGCCAGTTCGGCCAGGAAGGCGGGGCGGCGCAAGTTGGCCGCAGGGCTGGGGAAGATGGCCCGCTGGCCGAGGCCTCGCCGCAGCTCGGCCTGCACGGCAGGATCGATATCGCCGCAGAAGACGGCTCGCCCCTCCAACTCGGCGCAGAGCTCCGCGAGGGTGACGTTGCGGTCCGGCCCCTGCCGCGTCGCGGCCTCACCGTCGAAGCGGGCCGTGGCGAAGCGCTCGCGCCCGAGGCGCAGCAGCGGGTAGACGGGCAGGCGGGACCGGCCGTGCTGATAAGCCAGGATATCGAGGGTGCCCACGCCGAGCAAGGCCAGATCGCCAGCGAGGGCTAAGCCTTTGGCCACACTCATCCCGACCCGCAGGCCGCTCCAGCTGCCGGGGCCGAGGGCGACCGCCACCGCCTTCAAGTCGGTGCGCTCTAGCCCTGCGTGACGCAGCAGCAGGTCGAGCTGGGGCAGCAACTGGGCCGTATGGTTGCGGCCGGAGCGCCACA
>DAOUGF010000551.1:0-8812 GCA_034429295.1 Chloroflexaceae bacterium | reverse complement strand
AGAAGCCGGCCATCGTTGAGGGCGCCCGCAGCTGCCGCAGGATCGCGGCGGCCACGCCCGTCTCGGCCATGGCGAGGGGCTTGAGGTAGACCGGGAGATCAGGAGATAAGGAGATCGCGCTTGCTTCGCTCGCGCCAGAGAAGAGGGCGAGGGCGGGATCAGGAGGCTCGATAGATCGCTCGCTCTCGCTTACCCCATTGTCCTCTTGTCCCCTAGTGCCCTTGTCTTCTTGCCCCCAACTCTCAAGCTCGCCAGCCTCCAGGAGTTGCTCGAGCGCCTCACGCACAAGCTCAGCTTCGACGCCGAGGATGGAGGCGGCGCGGCGCACCAGCTCGGCTGCCGGCAGGTAGCAGTGGCCGTCCTCGGTGGCGGCGCCAAGGGTGTAGCGCAGCCCGGCCGCGATGCGGCGGGGGTCGTCGTGGGCGAGCCCGAGGGCGGCGGCGATCTTGTCGGCGGTGAGGAAGCCGATGCCGTAGACCTCGTCGGCGAGGCGGTAGGGCTCGTCGCGCACCACCTTGATGGCGGCGTCGCCGTACTGCTTGTAGATGCGCACGGCCATGCCGGTGGGCAGCCCCACCTCCTGGAGAAAGATCATCACCTCCTTGATGCGCTGCTGCTCGCGCCAGGCCTGCTTGATCAGCTCGACCTTCTTGCGCCCGAGGCCCGGCACTTCGGTGAGGCGATCCGGCTCGCGCTCGATCACCTCGAGGGTGTATTTGCCGAAGGTATCGGTGATCTTGCGGGCCGTGGCTGGGCCGATGCCCTTGATCAGGCCGCTGCCGAGATAGCGGCGGATGCCATCGATCGTGGCCGGCATCAGCGTGCGGCAGGTGACCACGGCGAACTGCCGGCCGTGGTCGCGATGCTCCTGCCACTCGCCCTCGAGCTGCAGCGTCTCGCCGGGGCGCACGCCCGCCAGCTTGCCCACGATCGTCACCTGGAAGCGCTTGCCGACGGGTGTGAGCTTACCGACGGTGTAGCCGTCGTCGTCGCTCTGGTAGGTGATGCGCTCCAGGATGCCTTCGAGAGAGTACATATGATCACGAAACGCGCGAGTGGCAGACGAGGCGTTTACGCGACATGCACGAGCGTGCACGAATCTGACGGCCTCATATCAGTATAGCATTCTAGAGCGCTTCCCCTTGTGCTGCCCCTGGGCTAGAATAGGGCTGTAACTTCAAGGCCGGCGCGTTTATAGCAATAGTGCGCTTGTCGCTCCACACTCAGCTGAGAATGTTATGCAGAACCTCGCCCGCACCATCGGCCTTGGCTTTCTTGCCTTCTGCCTGCTCGCCGTGCCGCTGAAGCTGTTCGTGCCGGTGCCGGGAGCCCTCGGCTACGCGCCGATCGACTTGGGCATCGCCCCGGAAGTGGCTCCGGTTGAGGTGGTGATCTGGCACAGCACCGAGAAGCGCAGTTGGCTCGAGGAGGCGGCCCGCCGCTTCGAGGCGGGGAACCCAACCATCGGTGGCCGGCCGATCGTGGTGCGCCTCGTGGGCTTCGGCTCCCGAGAGCTCGCCCAGCGGGTGGCCCGCCAGGAGTGGGGCGGCAATCCCCGGCCCACCGTGGTGAGCCCGGCCAGCAGCCTGTGGGTCGCGGAGCTCGACACGCAGTGGGCGGCCGCAAACGGCGGGGGCATCCTGGCGGGCATGACGCAGCCGCTGGCGCTCACGGCGCTTGTGGCGGTTGCCTGGGAGGAGCGGGCTGCGCTACTCTGGGGCGAGGGGGCGAGCGGCTTCTGGCAGGATCTGCGGGCGGGCGCCGTGGCCGAAGGAGGTTGGGCCGCTGTGGCGGAGGAGCGCGGCTTCGGGCCGCAGAGCGCCGAGGGCCAGTTGGCCGCCCAGTGGGGCTTCGTGAAGTTCGGCCACAGTTCGCCCCTGATCGCCAACAGCGGCGCCCAGACGCTGTTGCTGCTCGCCTACGCCTTCCATAACAAGAGCGCCGGCCTCACCACGGCCGATGTCAGCGACCCGGCGTTCGTGGCCTGGCTTGAGGAGCTCGGCGCCGCCACGCTGGAGTTCCGCGGCGGCACGGGCTCGCTGATGACCGATCTGGTGCGCTTCGGGCCGAGCAAGTACGACGTGGTGATGGTCTACGAGAACCTGGCGATCGAGCGGATCGAGGCGGCGCAGCGGCAATGGGGCCAGCCGCGAGTCTACTACCCGCCGGCCACCAGCTTCAGCGATCACCCCTACGCCATCCTCGGCGCTCCCCTCACCACGGCGGCGGAGCGCGATGCGGCCGCCCGCTTCCGCGACTTCCTGTTGGCGCGGCCAGGCCAGGAGTTAGCGTTGCAGTACGGCTTTCGCCCGGTGAGCCCCGAGGTCTCGATCACCGCTCAGGGCTCTCCCTTCCAGCGCTACGCCAGCTATGGCGTGCAGGCCGACGTCGCCCAACAGGTGGAGATGCCCTCTCCCGAGGTGCTGGCGGCGCTGATCGATCTGTGGGAGCTGCGGATCCAGCCGCTTACGCTTAAGAATTGAGCATTACGAATGGGGAGTTGAGACGTGGTGAACAGCTACGCATTTGCGGCGCGGCGGCCGCTGGCGGTGTTGGTGCTCGTCGCGGCGATCGCCGGCGGGCTGCTGCTCTTCTGGTGGCTGCTCCCGCTGGGGTTGCTCGCCTACGGCCTGATGGTCTACCTCGGCGGGCGCGACCCGGCCTTGGCGGCGCTGAGCCAGCGACCGCAACGGCCACGGCTGAGCAGCCCCACCTTCCGCGGGCAGATCGCGGCGATCGAGCGCACCCAGCAGGAGATCCACCGCAGCGTTGCCCAGGCCGAGGGGCCGGTGGCCCAGCTGCTCACGCGGATCGACGTGCAGGCGCGTGAGCTGGTGGAGCAGTCGTACCAGCTCTGTGAGCGGGGCCAGGTGCTCGAGGCCTACCTCGCCCGCGTCGACCTGGCCGATATCCAGCGGCGCATCGCGGCCACAGACAGTCAGATCGCCGCCACCGCCGATGCCTACACGCTCCAGCAGCTCCAGGAAACGCGGGCAGCCCTGGCCGAGAAGCAGCGCAACGCCGCGGAGCTCATGACCTACAACGGGCGGATCCTGGCCCAGCTCCAGAATATCCACGCCAACCTCGACAATGTGCTCGCCGAGACGGTGCGGCTGCGCACCGCCGACGCCCTCGCCGCCGACTCGGCGACTGGCCAGGTGGCCCAGCGCCTGGCGGACCTGAAATCCGACATGGATACCTTCCAGCGGGTGCTGGACACGGCGCTGGCCTCGACGACGCCGTAGTTGGTAGGGACGACCGACGACCGCCCGCAGCCTGGCCAGGGTGAGGGGGTGACAAGGTGACCTCCTGTCGGCGTCGAATCGCGCTGGAGGTCAGGCGCTATGCTGCTTCGGGAGGGTGGTATACCGGCGCATCCAGGCCGCCCCCCAAGCTCACAGCTTGGGGGCGGCGGTGAATGCAGACCCCTGCCCATCGCTATAGCTGTACGGACTACGCCGTATGGCCCCTAGTTGACTACACGGCGAGAGGTGGTATACTGTCTGTGACCGAATGAATAAAATGGTCACATGGTAACAAAAGCGATGCCAAGAGCTTTTAGCGAGGGAGAACGGGAGCAGATCCGGGCGGCGCTGCTGGAGCACGGGCAGCGGCTGTTCGCAAGCCAGGGGCTGCGGAAGACGAGTGTGGAGGAGTTGGCCGCCGCAGCGGGCATCTCGAAGGGCGCCTTCTACCTCTTCTACGAGGCGAAGGAGGAGCTGTTCTTTGAGTTGCTGGAGCGCTACGAGGCGCGCTACAAAGCCACATTACTGGCGGCGATCGCCAGGGCCGAGCTGCCGCCGCGCGCGCGCATGGCGGCGATGCTCAGGCAGGCGCTGGAGCTCTGGAAGGCCGAGCCGCTCTTCTCACGACTGAGCCGGGGCGAGTACGAGCAGCTGCTACGCCGGCTGCGTCCGGAGCGCGTGGCTGGCCACCTGGAGGGCGACGACAGGTTTGCCGAGGAGTTTACGGCGGCGTGGGCGGCTGCAGGCGTGACCTTGGCGGCGCCGCCGCGCCTGGTGGCCGGGCTGATCCGCGCGCTCTTCTTTGTGGGTCTACACGAGGAGGAGTTCGGGCCGGAGATCTACCCTGCCGTGGCGGCCGAGCTGATCGAACTGCTGGCCGCGCGGCTGGTGCCGGAGTAGGAGCCCATCATGATCGAGGTAAGCGACCTTTCCTACAGCTACAAGGGCGCGGCGGCCTCTGCGCTCAACGGACTGAGCTTCACGGTGGCGCAGGGGGAGATCTTCGGCTTTCTCGGCCCCAACGGCGCGGGCAAATCCACCACCCAGAAGATCCTGATCAAGCTGCTGTCCGGCTATCGCGGCCGCGTGCGGGTTTTTGGCCGCGATCTGGAGGCCTGGGGTCGGGAGTACTACGAGCGGGTGGGCGTAGCCTTCGAGCTGCCGAACCACTTCATGCGGCTGAGCGCGCGGCGCAATCTGGCCTACTTCGCCGCCCTCTACAGCCGGCCGGCCCGCCCCGCCGACGAGCTGCTGGAGATGCTGGGCCTCGCCGAGGCCGCCGACATGCCGGTGGAGCGCTTCTCCAAGGGCATGCAGACGCGCCTGAGCCTGGCGCGGGCCGTACAGCACCGGCCCGACCTGCTCTTTCTAGATGAACCGACGAGCGGCCTCGACCCGGCGGGCGCCCTGCTGGTGAAGCAGCTGATCCGCGCTCAGCGCGACGAGGGCCGCACGGTGGTACTGACGACCCACAATATGGCCCTGGCCGACGAGCTCTGCGACCGGGTGGCGCTGATCGTGGAGGGGCGGATCGCGCAGATCGATGCGCCGCGGGCCCTGCGGCTGCGCTACGGCGCGCCGCGGGTGCGAGTGGAGTATCTCAACGGCGAGTTGCGGGCGGCCGAGTTCCCGCTCGCCGGGCTGGCGGAGAACGCTGAGTTCCAGCGGGTGCTGCGGGAGGCCTCGGTGCAGACGATCCACAGCCGCGAGGCGACGCTTGAGGATGTCTTTCTGGAGGTAACGGGGAGGCGTCTGACGTGAGAAGGCTACTGGCTTCCGCCCGCTGCGACGTGGAGCTGCAGGCCCGCAACGGGCTCTACATCGCAACGGGATTCGTGCTGCTGGTGATGCTGGCGCTGCTCGCCGCCCTGCCGCCCAGCGGGCTGGCGCGGCTGCTGCCGGCGGTGGCCCTGAACACTCTGGGCGTCACGGCCTTCTACTTCAGTGCAGCACTGGCGCTGCTGGAGCGGGCCGAGGGGAGCGCCAAGGCGCGCCTGGTGACGCCTCTGCGGCCCGGCGAGCAACTCGGCGCGCGGGCGATGACCCTGGCGCTGCTGGCGATCGTGCAGCACACCGCCCTCGGCCTGCCGCTCGTCGGCCCGCGCCCCGGCCTGCTCGCGCTGGCGGCGGGCGTGGCCATCGCAGCGGCGATCCTTGCCCTGGCGGGGTACGCGGCTACGGCGGGCCGCACGGCGATCAACAACTTCCTGCTGCCGTCGGTGCCCTGGATCGCCCTGCTGCTGGCGCCCATCGTTCCCGATGTGCTGGGCTGGCGGAGCCCGCTGCTCTGGCTGCATCCCCTGCAGGGGCCCCTGGTGTTGATGCGGGCGGCGGTTGTGCCCACGGCCCCGTGGGAGGCGGCGCTCGCGCTCGCCCTCGGGCTGGCGTGGCTTGGGGGCGCGTTCTGGCTGGCCCGCCGGGCGTACGCAGAGGAAGCTTAACCAGCCCGTCGCTTGAAACGTAAGGGTCGAAGCATTCGCTGAGCGAATGCCTCGGCCGCAGGACCTGGCTATGCTACAGATCCGAGCCCTACGCGCTCTGGGCGCGATCGATGCGGAGAGCCTCTGGGCCGACCCGCTGCTGCGCTGGATGGCTGTGTTGCCGCTGGTCGTGGCGCTGGCGGTGCGCGCCGTGTTGCCCGCCGTGCTCGTGAAGGTGAGCGAGCTCGCCGGGGTGGAGTTGGCCTGGCTCCAGCCCCTGCTCGCCGGCTACGTGGTGGTTGCGTTGGCGCCGCTGCTCGCCGGGTCGGTAGTGGGCTTTCTGCTACTTGACCAGCGGGACGACCGCACGTTGCTGGCCCTGCGGGTGACGCCCCTACCCCTCGGTGTGTATCTGGCCTACAGGCTGGCGCTGCCGACGGCCGCGGCGCTGGTGGCGACGCTGGCGGCCGTGGCGGTGGCGGGTGGGTTGGGCCTGACGCCGGCGACGGCGCTGCTCGCGGCGCTGGCCTCCGCGCCGCTGGCCCCGCTGGCCGCACTGGCCCTGGCGGCCTTCGCCCGCAACAAGGTGGAGGGTCTGGCGCTCATGAAGGTGGCGGGCGTGCCGCTGATGGCCCCCCTGGCCGGGCTGTTCCTACCGCCCCTCTGGCGGGCGCCGCTGCACCTGCTGCCCACCTACCAGGTGGCCCGCGCCGTCTGGGCTCTTCAGAGCGGCGCGGCCCCGTGGAGCGCCCTGCTGGCCGGCTGGGGTCTCGCGCTGCTGCTTGCGGCGCTGCTGCTGCTGCGGCTGCGCCGCGCGCTAGAGCTTGGGTGAGGGCTGGCGTGGCCCCGCCTCCCTGGTGCAGCACAGGTATGGGCTAGCCGAGGTAGCGTGGCAGGTAGACCCGGAAGGTGGAGCCCGCGCCCACCGCGCTCTCGACGCGGATCGCGCCGCCGAGCGCGACGACGATCCCCTGGCAGGTGGCGAGGCCGAGGCCTAAGCCATGCAGCTGCTTCTTAGTCGAGAAGAAGGGCTCAAAGAGCCGCTCCAGCACCTCCGGCCCCATCCCTACGCCGCTGTCGCTGACCGTCAGGCAGACGTAGCCGCCGGCCGGCAGGGTCTCGTCATCCTCCAGCCAGACGTTTGTCCAGCTGAGCTCCACGGTTCCGCCGGCTGGCATGGCGTCGCGGGCGTTGAGCACCAGATTGATCATCAGCTGCTCGATCTGCACGGGGTCGGCCTTGATGAGCCAGAGATCGGGGTCGATCCTGGTTCTGAGCTGAGCCGTGGCGCCGAGGATGCGGCCGAGCAGCGGCTCCCACTCGATGGCCAGCCTGTAGAGATCGATGGGGCGCTGGGCGATGGGCTGGCGGCGCACGAAGGCGTTGAGGCGACGGGACAGCTCGCGGGCGGCGCGGGCTGCCTGGTGCACGGTGCTCAGGCTCTCCTGGGCCGAGTGCTCCGCTGGCAGCTCGTCGGCGGCGAGGATGGTGCCGCCCTCGATCACTGTCAGCAGGTTGTTGAGATCGTGAATATAGCTGCTCGCCATCAGCCCGACGAGGATGGTTCGCTGGATCTGCTGCCAATGAGCCTCGGCCTGCTCCGCCTGGGACGAGGCGCAGATCGAGGCTATCAGATCGCCCAGCTGATCGCTGGGCCTAGTATGCTGGCGGGGCGGGGTAGACCTCCCGACAGGAGGCCGGTTCCGGCGCTCGCTCATTACAGCGTTCCTTTCGGCCTTGATGTAAGGCCTGATCATAAAGGGCTGTGAGCGATGGTACCGGACAGGTTGGGCGCCGCGATCCACCAGGGGTTGGAAGGGCGGGTTGAATCTCATCCGCCCGGCGGGTGGAGCCTCAGATCAACCCGAGGCGGCGGGCGCGGGCGATCGCTTGGGTGCGGGTGGCCACGCCGAGCTTGCCGAAGATGCTGTTGATGTGAGATTTCACCGTGCTGACGGCGATCACGAGCGTGGTGGCGATCTCGGTGTTCGACTGGCCGTCGGCCATGAGGCGCAGCACGGCGAGCTCGCGGGCGCTGAGGGGCTCGGGGAGCGCAGCGGCGCCGGCGGCGGGCGCGGCGGCGGGCGGCGGCGGGGCGGGCCGGGGCGCGTCGGGGGTCATCACGGCGAGGATCTGCGCGGCGTGGGCGGCCACCTCGTCGCTGCCGCTATCGGCGAGGCGGGCGAGCAGCGGGCCGAGGGCCGGCCCTTCTTCGGCGAAGACCAGCAGATATTCCTCGGGGGCGGCCATGGCGGCGGCCCGGCGCAGCACCGCCATGGCCGACTGCTCATCCCCGGCGCCGGCCAGGGCGAGGGATTGGATCACCCGCAGCTTGATCCGCGTCCAGAAGATGCCGCCGCTGTCGGCGGCGGTGATCTGCTCCTCCAACTGCGTAGCGAGCTCAGCCAGGGCCGCGGCGTCGCCTTGGGCGCGGGCGAGGCGCAGCTGGAGCGGGGCGACGGCCGTGTGTTCGGCGGCGAAGATCACCGCGGGGGGAAAGTAGCGAAACTCCGCGGGCTCCTGCTGGTGCTGTGCGCCAGCCTCGCTGCCGGGGGCTGCCTGCTCCAGCAGGCGCTCGGCGCCGGCAAGGTCGCCTTGGGCGATGAGCAGCTGGGCCTCGAGGGCATCGAGCACAGCGCTGGCCCAGCGCAGTCGGCGCTGCTGGGCGATAAAGCGCGCCCGGCGGGTGTGGGTGAGCGCCTCTGCCAATTCGCCTTGGGCGCGGGCGACGCGGGCCTCCACCAGCATGAGGCAGAGGAAGCTGGTAGTGTTGCTCGGCGAGATACGGGCGCCGGCCTCGGCCAGGGCCGGCAACGCCCCGGCGGGCTCATGGCGCTCCCGGCAGATGTCGGCTAGGGCGAGATAGGGCAAGGCGGCGCCAGGCGCCTGGAGCTCACCCCGGCGGCCAGCTTGGGCGATCGTGTCGCGGCAGGCGAGCTGCGCCGCCCGCAGTTGACCACGAGCGACCAGCACATAGGCGTAGTCGCTCGCCGCCATAAACGAGATGTACGGGTAGCCCGCCACAAAGCCGTTGACCATCGCCTCGGCGAAGGCGTGCTCCGCGCCGCTCAGGTCGCCCCGGACCATATGAGCGTAGCCGAGATCCTTGGCCACGCGGGTGCGCAGCGCCAGGTTCTCCGCCTGGAG
>DAOUGF010000550.1:0-4904 GCA_034429295.1 Chloroflexaceae bacterium | reverse complement strand
GCGCAGCTGCTGCTCGCGCAACGCCGCAGCCAGCGCGGCGGCGGCGAGCGAGCCGAGCGACTCGAGCATCTGGCGGGCACCATCGTCGAAGGGCACCACCCGGCCTTCCCCGTCCTTAGCGTTGATCAGCTGCAGCACCCCGATGGGGCGGCCCGTCCCGTCCTTCAGCGGCACCGTCAGCACCGAGGTGGTGCGGTAGCCGGTGCGGATGTCGAACTCGCGGGTGCCGGAGAAATCGTAGCCGTCGGCGTCGTAGGCGTCGGCGATGTTGATCGTCTTGCCCTCCAGGGCCGCGTGGGTGACCACATAGTTGTAGAGGGGCGCGCCGGTCTGCTCGTCGTAGAGCCGCAGCGGCGGGAAGGGAATGTCCTTGCCGGAGGCGCCGCCCATCGCGATCTGCAGCGAGCTGTTGCGGACGATCACGAAGCGCAGCTTCTCCTCGGCGATCAGGTAGAGGGTGCCGCCATCGGCGTTGGCGAGCCGTTGGGCCTCGACCACGAAGCGCTCCAGCAACAGGTTAAAATCCTTCTCGCTGCTGAGGGCCACGCCGAGAGGGATCACCACGTTCAGCAAGTCGTCGCCGCGGCGTCGCTCCTCCTGGAGTCGTTGCAGGTAGCTGACTTCTATGTTGCGGAGCCGCTTCTTTGAGAGGCAGGCGTCGATGCGCACCCTGAGCAGCACCGGGTCCAACGGCTTCGGCAGATAATCGTCGGCGCCGAGCTCAACGGCCCGCACGATATGGGTGGTGTCGTCGAGGCTGGAGAGCACGATCACCGGGATGCGCTGGAGGTCTGGATCGGCCTTGCGGGCTCGTAGCATGCCGTAGCCGTCGAGCTTCGGCATTAGCAGGTCGAGCAGCATCAGATCGAAGGGCGCGGCGCGCAGCAGGGCGAGAGCTTCCTCACCGTCGGCGGCCTGGGCTGTGGCGTAGCCGAGGCGCTCCAAGCGTCGGGCGAGCAAGTCGCGGTTGAGGGCGTGATCATCTACGATCAGCAGGCGACCGGCGCGGGCCTCGCCCGCCGTCCCTTCCTCAAGATCGGGCGGCACCGAGGCTGGGTCGGGGGCGTCCTGGGGGAGCAGCGCGCCGCCCACGAGGTCGCCCAAGTGGGCGGCGGCCGCAGCGATCTTCAGCAGGTCGGCGGCTGTGCCTTGGGCGCCATCGGCCTCGGCAAGCTCGGCTAGCACCTGGCTGGTGCTGGCCACGTCGCTGAGGCGGGGCGTGAGCCGGGCGGCGAGCGCCGGGAGTTGGGCGGCGGCCTGCTCGACATCGGCTTGGGTGAGCCACTCGTCCACCTCGGCGAGCATCACGCGGCCAGCGGCGATCACCTCGTGCAGCGCCGCGAAGCGCTCCTGGCCCTCCGGGTCTGCGATCTCCTCCAGCAACATCTCGCTATAACCGATGATATGGCTCACCGGGGTGCGCAGCTCGTGGCGGAGCGTCTGGAGCGTCGGATCGGTGCCAGGGTCGCCTGGCGCAGGGAGTGGCCTGTTCATTGGCGTGGGCGCTCGGTGGGCGCGCTTATGTGAGGAGCCTCACATTTTAAACGGGAGCGGCCGGCGAAACTTGCGGGCCGCCAACGCCCCGACGCGAGCGCAGGACCATGCGAGCGGCTGGTAGGGACGACAGACGACCGGCGACAGCCCGCAGCCTGCCCGGTCGATCGTCACCCAACTCACTTCCGAACTGTAAAACTAGTGCAATTTCAGGCGACCTTTTTGGCCATGTCGCCTGCTTCTCTGGCTTTGTGAAGCTCTGGCGGTACAGACTACCGACTACGGACTACGCTGTACGGCACTAGGCTGCCCGCGCCCGTGCCGCTCGCGTGCCCTGGATGGTGCCCTCCAGCGTGTAGATCACCAGGGCGGACCAGACCAGGATGAAGCCGATCAGGCGCTGCAGGGAGAGCGGCTCGCCGAAGACCGTCAGGCCGAGGGCGAACTGGACGCTCGGCGCGATATACTGCAGGAAGCCCATGCTGGTGAGGGTGGCGCGCCGGGCGCCGGCTGCGAAGAGCAGGAGCGGTGCTGCGGTGATGACGCCGGAGCCGATCAGCAGCAGGTTAGTGGTGAGGCCGGCGTGGGGGAAGGCGCCGCGGCCTTGGGACTCCAGGAAGAGCAGGTAGCCGAGCGCTGGCAGGGCCATCAGCATGGTCTCAAGGGTGAGGCCATCGAGCGAGCCGAGGCTGGCTGTCTTGCGCAGCAGGGCGTAGAAGGCGAAGCTGAACGCGAGCGAGAGGGCGATCCAGGGGGGTGTGCCGAGCTGCACCGTGAGGTAGAGCACGCCGCAGACGGCTACGAGCACGGCCAGGGCCTGGCCGGGGCGCAGCCGTTCGCGGAGGAAGATCACGCCGAGCAGCACGTTCACCAGCGGATTGATGAAGTAGCCCAGGCTCGTCTCCACGACGTGCCCGTTGTTCACGCCCCAGATATAGATCCACCAGTTGGCTGAGAGTAGCAGGGAGGAGAGCACGAAGGCGAGGATGGTGAGCGGCTTGCGCAGGGCTGCCCAAAGCCAGGCCCAGCCGCCGCGGCGCAACGCCACAAGGCTGATCGTGATCAGCAGTGCCCAGACGATGCGGTGAGCGAGGATCTCGAGCGGCGGTACGGTGTCGAGCGCGCGCCAGTAGAGCGGCAGCAGGCCCCAGATGGCATAGGCTCCGAGGCCGTAGAGCAGTCCTTTGTTCATGGTGGTAATTGAATGTAGGCGGTGCCAACTCTCTCTGCGGCCAGGATCAACTGGCTCGCTCATACGTGGCAGCCGCGACAAGCCGCCCGTACGGTTCATCCCGACAGGCCGTAATGGTGCTCTTTAGCGCGTCGCCGGCGCGGCTTCGCCGAGCTCGGGGCGGGGGCTGGCGATGGGCAGCAGCAGGAGCGCGGCGCCCAACGCGGTGGTGAGAGCGACGGCGAGCCAGAGCACGAACTCCCTGGGTACGGCGTAGGTGAGCGGCGGATGGTAGCCCAAGCCATAGTCCACGAAGATGCTGAGGGCATACCAGCCGACGATCCCCAGGCGGACGGGCAGGCCGAGCGGGCCGATGCGGGTGGCGAGGAGCAGGCCTTCACAGGTGAGGCCGATGTGGGAGATGAAGAGCATCAGCTCCAGCGGGTAGGCGCCGGGCACAAAGCCCGCCTCGGCCCAGTGGCGCAGCCAGAAGGCGATCGTCCAGATCCCGTACTTGACACAGGCGAAGGCGGCGAAGGCGTTGAACCAGCCCCAGCGCTTGCCGTAGCGCAGCCCGATGAAGGCGATGGTGGCCCAGAGGGCAGCCGCGGGGCAGTCGGGGATGAAGAGCCAGGCCCAGGGTGGCGAGGCGGCCAGCATGGGCCCGTACCAGACCCAGCCGCCCCAGATGACGCCGACGGCGTTGGCGGCCATGGCCGCCCAGAAGATCAGCGGGTTCTTGAGGATGAGGTTCAGCGTCCAGTCGAGCAGGCGCAGCATAGGCTCACCGAATTCTCCGGATCGGTACGCCGCCAACAAAAGCGCCGGGCGGCACATCGCGGTTCACGAGGCTCATCGCCGACACGGTGGCCCCCGCGCCGATCACCACGCCGGGGAGCACGGTGCAGTTGGCGCCGATCGTCACGTCTGGGCCGATGGTGACGGGGCCGCGCCGCCACTCGTGGCGGGTGAACTCGTGGCAGAGGATCGTGCTGTTGTAGCCGATCACACAGTTCTCGCCGAGGGTCACGTCCTCAGGGAAGAAGATGTCGAACATCACCATGAGGCCAACGGCGGCGTGGGGCGCGACACGCATGCCCAGCAGGCGGTAGATGCGATTCTTCAGCGGCAGGGCGGGAGTGTAGCGCGCCAGCTGGATGAGCGCCGCGTTGCGGGCTACCCGCGCGTAGCCCCCGGTGACTTGGGGGAAGTACCAGAGGGCGTTGTGGGGGCCGGGCGAGGGGTGGATCGCGAGGCGGGCCCGGCGGGTTTCGGTTGTGCCCAGACCGCTGGCGGCGGGTGCGAGGGGGGGCGCCTCGCCGTTTGTGTGCTCCATGCTGGTCCTTCTCTGAGCGCGTCGCCCACAGTGTAGCATACTCCGGCGCGGGCCCTGGTTGCTCGCGCCCTTTGGTGTCTGCGACACGCTGCCTGTGGGGCGCAGCCCCGCGGCTGTACCACCTGCATGGTGGGTGAGGATGCGAGTGAGCTCTGCCCCTCGCGCTCCCCGCCAAGGCGAGGGGTGGGTGCCCCCTTGGAACCCCCGAAGCCGACGGCCGCCAGCGCCGAGGGAGCCATCGCTGCATGCCCCTCGGCGCCGAGGCCGAGAGCGGGCGATGCGTTCCCAACTGCACGCCCGCTGCCGGGCTCAGCATCAGCGGCCCACTCGTTTCGCGTCTTCTCTATCGCTCCTTCGCGCCTTCGTTTCGTGTCATTCGCCTCATTTCGCGTCGTTCGCGATCCAAAATCCTCCACACACCGCGCAAGGTGGTACTGCTCCGGGGCAGCGCCCCGACGGCGGCGCCCGTGGCGGGCGCGATCAGCCTATAATGGCTCGGAGAGCCAAGTTTCTACCCAAAGGCACAGCCATGAAAATCTACACGAAGACCGGCGACGCCGGCGAGACAGCCCTCTTCGGCGGGGGGCGCGTGCCCAAAGATGCGCTGCGCGTCCACGCCTACGGCACGGTCGACGAGTGTAACGCCGCCGTGGGGCTGGCCCGCGCCGCCGGCCTCGACCCCGGTCTCGACCAGCTGCTCGCCCAAGTCCAGAACCAGCTGTTCGTCGTCGGCGCCGACCTTGCAACGCCGGGCGAGCGCGCCAGCATCCCCAGGGTGAGCGAGACCGAGGTGAGATTCCTGGAGACGGCGATCGACGAACTGGAAGCTGGCCTGGAGCCGCTGCGCCAGTTCATCCTGCCGGGGGGCACGGCAGGCGCGGCCCAGCTGCACTTGGCCCGCAC
>DAOUGF010000549.1:0-3943 GCA_034429295.1 Chloroflexaceae bacterium | reverse complement strand
GTGGTGTACAACGAGCCCGTGCTGCCCGTCGGGCGCCGCAGCGACGACCCGCCCACCGCCTTGGGCCAGATCTGCGCGGTGGTGGCCGACAGCGTGGCCGCTGGCCGCAGGGCTGGGCGCGCGGTGCTGGTCACCGGCGGCGACTGCACCCACGCCGTCGGGGTGCTCGGCGGGCTGCAGCGGGCCCACGGCCCGGCCAGCCGGATCGGGCTGGTGTGGTTCGACGCCCACGGCGATTTCAACACGCCCCGCACCACTCTCTCTGGCATGCTCGGCGGCATGCCCGTGGCCGTCTGCGCCGGGCTCGCCCTGCCCGCCTGGCGGGAACTGGCGGGGGTGATGGCCCCGCTGCCCACAGACAGGATCGTCCTGGTGGATGTGCGCAACCTAGACGAGCCCGAGGCCCAGCTCATCAAGGCCACCGAGGCGACCGTGGCCGCCGTCGAGCCGGGGCGGCCCGGCGCCGACCTGGGCGCTGCGGTTGCCGCCCTCGCGGATCGCTGCGAGATGCTGTACCTCCACATCGACTCGGATATCCTCGATGTGAGCCTCGTGCCGAACCACGGCACGGGCGAGCCGGGCGGCCCCGATCTTGCCGCCGTCGCAAGAGCCATCGATCTGGTGATGGCGACGGGCAAAGTGGCAGCCTGCGCCGTCGTCTCGGTGTACGGCGCGGGCGAGGGCAGCGCCACCAGCGTGGCATCGGGCATCGAGCTGATCCGCGGGGCGCTGGCGAGCTGGAAACGCCACGGGATGGCGGGCGGCTAGAGCTGGGCGAAGAGGTTGTTCAGGCTCTCGGCCAGGGTCGGGTGGGCGAAGATGCCGTCGCGCAGCGCGCTGTAAGGCAGCTTGCCCATCATCGCGATCTGCAGCATGCTCATGATCTCGCCGCCCTCGAGCCCAAGCACGGCGGCGCCGAGGATCTGGCCCGTGTCAGCGTCCACGACCGCCTTCATCAGGCCCCGCGCCTCGCCCGTCTCCAAGGCCCGCGCCACGCGTGTCATCTTCAGCGAGGCCACCTTCACGTTGCGGCCAGCCTTGCGGGCCTCGGTCTCGCTCAGGCCCACCCGCCCGAGCTGCGGGTCGATGAAGACGGTGTAAGGCACCATGCGGCCCTCGGTGGTGAGATCGCCGCCGTGGAGCAGATTGGCCCGCAGCAGGCGGAAGTCGTCGTAGGAGATGTGGGTGAAGGCCGGGCCGCCCGTAACATCACCCACGGCGTAGACGCCGGGCACGTTCGTCTCGCGCCGCTCGTTCACGATGATCTGGCCCCGCTCGTCGGCGGCGATACCGGCGGCCTGCAGATTGAGCGCATCGCTGTTGGGCCGGCGGCCGGTGGCAACAAGCAGGTGCGAGCCCTTCAGCGTCTGCTCGCCGTCCGGGGTGGCGACGGTGAGGCGGATCGCGCCGGAGCCGCCCGCCACCCCCAAGGCTTTGCTCTTGAGCAGCACCGTGATGCCGTCCTCCCGCAGGATGTCGGCCACAGCCTCGGCGATGTCGGGGTCCTCGCGGCCGAGGAGTTGGGGCCCCTGCTGGACGATCGTCACCTGGGCGCCGAAGCGGCGGAACATCTGGCCGAACTCCAGGCCGATATAGCCGCCACCGAGGACGAGCAGATGCTCAGGAAGCTCGCCGAGCTCCATGATCGTGGTTGAGTCGAGGAAGGGCACCTGCTCGAGCCCCGGCAGGTCGGGCACGGCCGGCCTGGCGCCGGTGTTGATCACGATCGTCTCGGCGGTGAGCTCGCGCTCTTGGCCGTCCTGCAGCGTCACGGCGATGCGCTTCGGGCCAATGAAGCGGGCCTCGCCGCGGATCAGCTCGGCGCCGGAGCCGGCGAGGCTCTGCTCGCTGCCGGAGCGCCAGCGCTCGACCATGGCCCGCTTCCGCTCGCGCACCCGCTCAAGCGCGACCTGCACGGGACCTGTATGCACGCCGTACTCCTCGGCACGGCGGGCCAGGGCCGCCACGCGCGCGCTGGCCACCATCGTTTTGGTCGGGGTGCAGCCGACATTGACGCATGTGCCGCCCACTTGGGCCCGCTCGATCGCTGCTACCCGCCGGCCGGCCCTGGCGAACTCGCTCGCCAACGGCCCGCCCGCCTGCCCGGTGCCGATCACGACCAGATCGAACTGCTCGGCCACGTGCGCCTCCTCTTCACTTCTAACGACCGCCGCGCCTGTTCGCCGGGAATGGCTCGGCTGCGCGCCCCCAGGAGGGCGGCCCATCGTTGCCGCCCTTACCGCTCCGCACCGAGAAACTGCTGTGGCTTCATATGGCCGGAGATCGCGGCTGCCCTGCTGTTACAGGCCGCGTGCCAGCGCTCAGCGCGAGACGGCTGCGCGCCAGGCATCGAGCAGCGCCGGCAGATGCTCGAAGATCAGGTCGGGGCGAATAGGGCCCGTCTCGGCCTCGAGGCGCGTGCTAACGCCGGTGAGCACCAGGGCGCTGGGCATGCCGGCGGCGCGAGCGCCTTCGATATCGGTATCGAGGCGGTCGCCGATCACCAGGGTGGCCGCCGGGGGAGCGCCGAGGGAAGCGGCGGCCACGTGAAACATGGCGGGGGCGGGCTTGCCGATCACGGTTGGCGTCACATCGGTGGCTGCGACGAGCGCGGCCATCACGGCGCCGGAGCCAGGGATCAGGCCCTCCTCCGAGGGGAAGGTGCGGTCGGGGTTGGTGGCGATGTAGCGGGCGCCGGCGCGGATCAGGAGCGCGGCGCGGCGCAGCGTGGCATAGGTGAGCTCGAAGTCGATGGCCTGCACCACCAACTCTGGCGCGTTCTCATCCTCCACAAAGTAGCCATCGGCCAGCAGCGCCTCCCGCAGCCCGCGCATGCCGACGATGAAGACCTTGGTGCCACGAGGATACTCGGCCCGCAGGGCGTGGGCCGTGGCGATGGCCGAGGTAATGACGCGGCTCGCCGGCATCGCGATGCCCATAGCCGCCAGTTTCTCCTCGTACTGCGCTGGCGTCATCGAGGCATTATTGGTGATGCAGGCGTAGCCGATACCTCGCTGATCGAGGAACGCCAACAGCTCCGAGACGCCCTCGAGCGCCTGCCGGCCCCGGTAGAGCACCCCGTCCATATCGAAGAGAACAGCCCGAATCGTGGCGAGGTTCATAGCATTGAGAGGCGAGAAGTGAGCGCAGGCCAATCCGGGCCCAACGCTCGCTTCTCGCTTTACATGCGCTCCGGGGCCTTGATGCCGAGGAGGGCCAGGCCGCTCTTGAGGGCGGTCGCCGTGGCGGCCACGAGCTCCAGGCGAGCGGCGCGCAGCGCGGGCGTCTCGGCCTTGAGCACCGGGCACTGCTCGAAGAAGACGCCGAACTCGCGGGCGGTGGTGTAGCACCAGTCGGCGATCACGAAGGGAGCGTAGCGGGTGCCGGCCTCGCGCAGCGCGTCGGGGAGCCGGGCCAGATGCTTCAGCAGGCGCGTCTCCGATGGGTGCGTCAGCAGCGACAGGTCGGCCGCGGCATCCCAGCCCTGTCCATCCGCGCTTGCCGCCTCCTGCGCCCTGCGGAGGATGGAGCGGCAGCGAGCGTGGGAGTATTGCAGGTAGGTGGCGCTATTGCCCTCCGTGGCCAGCATGCGCTCCCAATCGAGGGTGATGTTACGCCGCGGATCCTGGTAGAGGTCGTTGTAAACCACGGCGCCCACGCCGACGGCCTCGGCCACGGCCGCCTTCTCCGCCTCGCTCAGCTCGGGGCTCTTCTGCTCGACCACAGCGCGGGCGCGGGCGACCGCCTCGTCGAGCAGGGCCTCGAGATAGACCATGTTGCCCTTGCGAGTCGAGAGCGGCTGGCCGTCGGGCGTTGTGATCATGCCGAAGGGCACGTGGACGAGCTCGATATCCTGGACATAGCCGATCGCCCTGACGATCGCGAAAAGCTGGCGGAAGTGCAGCTCCTGGCGGGCATCCACCACATAGATGATCCGCTCGGG
>DAOUGF010000548.1:0-2561 GCA_034429295.1 Chloroflexaceae bacterium | reverse complement strand
CCTGCGCTGGCGATGCCGCCGAGGGCCCGCCGCCGGCCGACTTCAGCCTGCGCTACGATTGGCGCGAGGGGAGTCTTCCGCCGCCGTACCACTACGAGTACAGCATCACCATCGCCGCCGACGGCTCGGGCATGATGACGATGGTGCCCGACTACCCCCGCCCCGGCGTGCCGGTCTGGGAGGAGCTGTTCACCGTGACGCCCGATGAGATGGATCGACTCCACGACCTGATGATCGAGCAGGGGCTGTTGCGCGAGCGCTGGCGCGCGCAGGACAACCCGCCCGTGGGTGGATCGTACGCCTCGCTGAAGGTGACCAGGGCCGGCAGGACGATCGAGATCCCGGCGTTTCCGCCGGATGGGCAGCGGGAGCGGGCCGCGGCGATCTTCGCCGCCGTCGAGGCGGTCGTGCCTCAGTCGATCCGCGACGACCTCGAACGGCGGCGCGCTGAGTATGAGGCGGCGAACCAGTAGCCTACAGCGTGATCACCTGATCGGGCATGTTGCCGGCGAGGGCGCCGTAGAGATCGGGGAAGCAGCCTACTTTGACGCCCGGCACGGTGCCGACGGGCCGGCAGTTCCCCGGCTCGCCCTCAGCCAGGCCGCGCTCGAGCGCGCACTGGTCACACATCATCAGCAGCATCCCGTGCCTGCTGGCGACCTTCGCAAGCCGCTCGCCGATCGGGTCGCCCGCCCGGAGCACGTAGTTGTTATCGTCGAAGAACATCATCCCAACAACTTCTACCCCGTGCGTGCCGGCCTCGAGCTGGGGTAAGATCATCTTGCCGAGCTTGTAGCTTGCGGTATGGCCCGAGGTGGCGAAGATGTAGGCGACTTTTATGGAAGCTCCTTTCTCCGTCAGCCGCCGACTGTCGGCGACGCCACGCAGTATAACTGCTTCGCGGCGTTAACACGCGGCTGCCTTCCATTCCCGCATCCCAAGCTTCAAGCTTGGGATGCGGCTTAGATGTGCAGGCTGTGCTACACTGTCGGGGCCGCAACCGCTCCTCAAAAGGAGAAACAGATGCCGTCAGTCACGCGCCAGGGTGTGCGCATCTGCTACGAACTGGCCGGCTCAGGGCCGCCGGTGCTGCTCATCCACGGCTTCTCCGGCAACCACGCGAGCTGGATCGGCTACGGCTTCGTCGAGCGCCTGCAGCGCCAGCATGAGCTTATCCTGCCGGATCTCCGCGGCCATGGGGCCAGCGACGGCCCTGCCAATCCGCAGGCCTACAATGTTGAGCAACTCGCGGCGGATATGGTCGCCGTGCTCGACGATCTCGAGATCGAGCAGGCCCACGTGATGGGCTACTCCGCGGGCGGCCTCGTCGGGTACGCCCTGGCGCGGCAGCACCGGGGGCGGCTCCGCTCCCTGGTGGCAGGCGGGGCCAGCCCCTATCCTCTGGAGGGCGGCTCGAGGCGCGGCTTCCTGCTGGAGCTCTACGAGCGCGCGGCAGTCGAGGGCGTCGATACCCTGGTAGAGGGGATTCGCCAATGGGCTGGCGCTATCTCCCCTGCTTACGAGGCCCGGCTACGGGGCGCAAATGTGGCCGCTGGCGCGGCCTTCCTCCGGCAGCTGCACGACCATCCGCCCGATTTCAGCGCGCTGCTGCCGACGCTACAGCTGCCCTGTCTGCTCTACGGCGGCGCTGAGGATGATGTGTTCGCCGACCTGCAGCGCGCTGCCGAAGCGCTGCCTCAGGCCCGTCTGATCGCCCTGCCGGGCATGAACCATGTTCAGGCGGCAGGGGCCAGCGAGGCGCTCGCGCCACAACTGCTCGCATTCTGGGCCGCCGCTGATGGCGTATAACGGCTATTCGATGCTCAAACGCTGCAGGCCGGCCAGCAAGGATGGAGGTGAAGGATGACGACGAACGGCCGCTACCCGACCAATGGGCGGTATGCGACCGCTCCGGCCCGCAACGTCCTTGGCGGCCCGCTCGCGTTCTGCGGCGCCAACCCGCTCACCGGCTTCTACCGGACCGGCTGCTGCGAGACAGGCCCCGAGGACGTGGGCCTCCACACCGTCTGCGCCCAGGTGACGGCGGAGTTTCTGGACTTCAGCCGCTCGCGGGGCAATGACCTGAGCACCCCGCGGCCCGAGTATGGCTTCGCCGGCCTGAGGCCGGGGGATCGCTGGTGCCTCTGCGCGAGCCGCTGGCAGGAGGCGCTTGAGGCGGGCGTCGCCCCGCCTGTGGTGCTGGCCGCCACCCACGAGGCGGCGCTCACGGTGGTGCGGCGCGAGGATCTGCTGCGCTACGCCGTGGATGTGGCGGAGGGTGGGCTGCAGTAAAGGGGCTGCCGCCCCGCTTCCGGCCTGGGGCGCTGCCCCATGCCTGTACCACCTGCACGGTGGGTGGGGATGCGGGCGGGCTTTGCCCCCGCGCCCTCCGGCAAAGGGGCGGCCACCCCGCTCTCTGCCCGGGGCGCTGCCCCGAAGCAGTGCCACCTGCACGGTGGGTGGGTTTTGTGGGGGCGCTTGCCCCCACGCCCCCGCCGGAGTGGGCGTTGCCCCCTCCGGACCACCCCCAAGCAGGAGCGCCGTACTGTGCCGCCACCTGG
>DAOUGF010000547.1:0-1912 GCA_034429295.1 Chloroflexaceae bacterium | reverse complement strand
CCGGCGGGGGGGCAGGGGGCGGAGCCCGCCTGCAGAAGCGCGCACCGCCCAGGTGCCGCCCACCGCGCAGGTGAAGCCCGCGGGGGTGCAGGGGGCGGAGCCCGCCTGCAGACGCACGCAGCGTGCAGGTGCCGCCCACCGCGCAGATGATGCCCCGCGGGGGTGCGGGGCGGCAGCGCCCCATCGAGCCGGACTTACATCAGGGCGGCGCGAGGAGTACAATAGTGGGGCGAGTGGCTGTCACCCCCGCCCGCCTCACCCGTATGGAACGTGGCACGATCCTAGTGGTAGACGACAACCCGCAGATCCTCACGGTCATGACGGATCTGCTGAGCCCTCTGGGCTATCGGATCGTCTGTGCCGACAGCGGCCAGGAGGCGCTCGCCATGGCTGCGGCCTCGCCCCCCGACCTTGTGCTGCTCGACGTGATGATGCCGGGGATGGACGGCTTCACCGTCTGCCGTCAGGTTCGGGCCGACCCCCGGCTCGCCCAAGTGCCGATCATCCTGGTCACCGCGCTCGACGACAAGGCCTCGCGGGTCGAGGGCTTCGATGCGGGCGCCGATGAGTTCATCAGCAAGCCTTTCGACTACGTTGAGCTGCGGGCGCGGGTGGCCACTATCCTGCGCCTGAACCGCTATCGCCAGCTGCTAGAGGAGCAGGCGAAGGCCAGCGCCGAGCGCGCCCGCTTCTTCTGGGCCGTCGATCAGTCGGACGACGGCATGCTGCTGCTCGGCCCCGACGACCGCCTCTCCTACGCCAACCCGCGGGCTCGCGCGCTGCTCGGCCTCGCCGCCGACGCCCCCTTTGACGAGCCGTTTCTCGCCTTGGCGAGCCGCCGCTACGTGCCTACCCCTGCGGAGGCTTGGGCGAATTGGCCCGCCGAGAGCGGCCCTGATAGCCCGCGCTATCTGGTGCGCCCGGCGAGCCGCGCCGCCCCTGAGCTCTGGTTGAAGGTGGATCTGCTGCCACCATCGCTCAGCGACGACATCCATGTGTTGCGCCTGCGGGATGTGACCGAGCAGATCAGCACCCAGCGGGAGATCTGGACCTTTCAGGCGATGATTGGCCATAAGCTGCGCACGCCGCTCGTGAGCATCCTCGGCGGCCTTGGGCTGCTCAGCGACGGCGCCCGGCGCATGGATCGCGAGAGCATCGCCCATATCAGCGATGTGGCCCTGGCCGGCGCCCGCCGGCTCCACGCGGAGATCGAGGACATCCTCCACTACCTGCGGCCGCCCGCCGCTATCCACAGCGCCGATCGGCCGACGGTCGCCGAGGCGGCGGCCATCGCTGGTCGTATGGCCGCCGAGCTCGGTATCGAGCAACTCGCCGTAGCGCACGAGCCCGACCTGGGCGCGTGCCCGCTCGCCATCGCCCGTCGCAGCCTCGAGGTGGCGCTGCGCGAGGTGCTCGAGAACTCCGTGAAGTTTCACCCTCAGCGCAGGCCGGCCGTGCAGATCACCCTGGAGCGGGCCGGGGCGAACATCCTCGCGCTCGTCGTGCGTGACGATGGCCCTGGCCTCGCCCCCGAGCAGTTGGCGATGGCGTGGCGGCCCTACTACCAGGGCGAGCGCAGCTTTACGGGGCAGGTGGAGGGGATGGGGCTCGGCCTCTCGCTGGTGGCCAGGATCGTCCACGCCGTGGGCGGCGGCTACGAGATCGCGAACCGCGCCGATGGGGAGGGCGCCGTCGTCACGCTGACGCTGCCGCTGGCCGAGAGGTAGGAGGGGCCGCGCTTGGGCGGTGGGCGGCACTTGGGCGGTGCGAGCGTCTGCAGGCGGGCGCTGCCTCCTGCGCCCCGCCGCCTCGCGGCGTCGCCCCGTAGCAGCACCACCTGCACGGTGGGTGAGGATGCAGGCGGGCTCCGCCCCCTGCACCCCCGCCGGAGTGGGCGCTGCCCCCTCCGGAC
>DAOUGF010000546.1:0-11716 GCA_034429295.1 Chloroflexaceae bacterium | reverse complement strand
GGCGGAGCCAGTAGAAGGCCTCGGGGAAGTTTGGCTGCAGGCTGGTGGCCTGGCGGAAGTCGCGGGTGGCGTTGCCGTACTCGCCGATCTGCAGCAGGACCATGCCGCGCCGGTAGAAGCTCTCGGCGATCCTGGGATTGATACGGATCGATGCGTTGTAGGCGGCTAAAGCTCTATCGCGGTCGCCGAGCTCCTGGAGCAACTTGCCCTGGAAGAGCAGCGCCTCGGCGTATTCGGGTTTCTGCTCCAGCGCCTTGTCGATCGTGGCGAGGGCCTCGTGCGGGCCGGACCGGGCGTACTGCACTTGGGCGAGCCCAAGGTAAGCCTCGGGGAAATTGGGCCGCAGCTCCAGGGCGCGGGTATAGGCCTCCGTGGCGCTGGCGTAGTTCTCCTGGCGCAACAGGGCCTCGCCGAGCCAGAACTGGGCCATCGGGTCGTTCGCCCCGCCGGGCATATTCGCGGCCGTCTGGAAATAGCCGCTGGCAACGCCCCAGTTGCCTTGCCCGACGGCCACCAGGCCCTGGCCGATCTGGGCTGCGATCAGGTTCGGGTTGAGCTGCAGAGCCTGATCGTAGTTGGCGATGGCGCCCGGAAGGTCGCCGCTCAGCCTGGCGACGTCGCCCAGGGTCACGAAGGCCTCCGCCCGGAACTCCAAGGCCTCAGGAGTGGCCAAGCCGGCGGTGAGCCCGAGGACGAGATTCTCCTCCTCAGCGGCCTGCTGCAGCCGCCCGGCGGCGAAGTAGGCTTGGCCGAGGCGATGGTGGAAGAGGGCGTTATCTTGCTCGATCCGTGCGGCCTTGCCGTAGGCGCTCACCGCCTGGCTGTAGTTGCCGCTCGCCATCGCCGCGGCGCCGATCTTCGCCAGCGCCTCGGGATCGTCCACGCCCTGGCTGAGGGCGGCGCTATACTCGCGCTCAGCCAGCTCGGGCTGCTCCAGAGGCCCCTGGTAGAGATCGGCCAGGGCCAGGCGAGCCTCGACGTTGTCCGGATCAGCGCGCACAGCCTCGCGGTAGTAGCGTGCGGCCTCGGCATGGTTCCCCTGGGCCTCGTAAGTCTCGCCCAGCTCAAAGGCGGCCGCCGACGAGTCGGGATCCAATCGCAGCGCGTCCAGATAGGCGCCGATCGCCGCGTCGGGATGGCCGGCATCGTTGTAGAGACGGGCCAGCTCGATGGCGGCGCTGATACTGGTGGCGCTGAGCGGCAGCAGCACCTGCTCGGCCTCGACATAGCCGGTGGACCCGCTCAGGCGCAGGGCCTGGGCAAGGGCCACGGCGTTGGCGTCGCTGGGCCGCTGTTCGTAGATCGCCCGGCGCTGCAGGATCGCCGCAGGCCAATCGCCCTGCTCCTCGGCGATGGCCGCCAACTCGTAGCGGGCGGGGAAGAACGCGCCGTTGCGCTCCAGGGCTTGGTTGAACAGCTCGATCGCCCGCTGGCGATCGCCCCGCTCATGGGCCACGGCGCCCTTCCCGAAGTAGCCTTCGGGCATCTGGGGCGCCATATTGATGAGCTGATCGTAGATCTGGTCGGCCCGGTCGAGCTCATGGTTGATGCGGTGGGCCCGGCCCAAGGCGCTGACGATCCGCGGGTTGTTCGGGTAGCGCCGCTGCAGCTCCTCGAGGGTGGCGATGTGGCTGGCCGTCCGCCCGCCCTGGCCGAAAAGCGCGTCGAAGAGTGAGGGAGGCCTGGCGCGCTGCACCCGCGCCAGCTCCGTCTCCACCACCGCTTGGGCGAAGCGCTGGCGGTCGGCGTTGGCCTCGGCCCGCTCGGCCTGGCCGGTTGCCACCAAGCCACCGCGATAGTTGACGGCGCTATCAGAGGTGGCGCGCCGGCGCCAGGCCGCCACCTCGGAGTCGCTCCTATCGGCGGCGGCGTCGAGGCGGCGGCGCAGGTCGGCCATGGAGTTCACCGTCTGCGGCGGCGCGATCTCCAGCTCCCAGAGCAACTCGCCCTGGGCCCCGATCTGCCTGGCCAGATCCAGGAGCGCCTGCTCCTCCCGTTGGGCGGCATCGAAGCGCTGGCTCAGCATCGGGCGGTAGAGCGGGGCCGTGCTCTGGATCGTCGCCTGCGCCTCGCGGCCGGCGGCGGTCAAGGCGGCGGCGGCATCGTCGAGACGACCGGCCTCGCGATAGGCTGTGGCGAGGGCGAGGAACAGCGGTGTGTTGGGCGGCATCAGGTTACGGGCCTGCTCCAACTCAACCACAGCGTCGAGTGGGCGATCCTCCCTGAGCGCCAGAGTGGCGAGGTTGAAGCGCAGCTCACCGAGATCCCGCCCCTCCAACAGCGCCACCGCGTCCTCGAAGGCAGCCAGAGCCGCCGGGTCGCCGGCGTCGAGTAGGATGGCGCCGAGGTTGTTGGCGAGCAGCGCCCGCTCGTCGGAGGGCTCGGCGAGGGCCAGGCGATACTCGGCCGCAGCCTCGCTGTAGAAGGTGCGCGCCCAGAGCACATTGCCGCGGAGCGCCCGCGGCAGGGGCGCGTTGAGGCTCGGATAGTCCTCCAGCAGCTGGCCGAGGATTTCGAAGGCGGTGTCGGGTGCGCCGTTGGCATAGTTATAGAGGGCGCTCACCAGGGGCACCAGCACCGCCCTGCCGTTGATCGGCTCGCGGGCCAGCGTGTAGCTGCGGGGCATCGCAAAGCGGCCCAGATAGCCGTCCCAGCTATTGGGGGCGTAGCGCCCACTGGGAATGTAGATCAGGCTTGGGCTGAGGGAGGGGCTGTCGAGCATAGCGCCCGACTCCACGCTGCCCCAGATCAGCAGATCGCCCCCCTCCGCGCTGGCCAGCGCCAGCGCATCGCTTGGGTCGGCCGGGCGCCGCCCAACCACAGCCACGCTGATCTCGCCCCCCAGGGCCTCCAACTCGCGGGCCAGACTCGCCGCCACGTTGCGGCCGGTCTGCCCATCGCCGCCGTCGTCGAACGGCGCCACCAGCACCACGTAGCGCTCGGGCGCGCGAACGTTCAGCGAGTTGAAGATCAGCAGCCCCACCAGGCCGAGCAGCACCACCAGGGCCGCCAGCAACCCACCGCCCCAGCCAACGCGCTCGGCCGCGCGCCGGTACCAGGGGCCATGCGATACTGCCGCCACTGTGGCGCCGTTCAGCTCGCGGGTCTCCGCATCGATAATGGTCGTGCCGTCGGCGGCGGCCCGCTCCGCCGCCTCGCGGCGGTGCTCCTCCAACGTCGCGAAGTAGCGGCGCACGAGCACGACCACGCCCACCACGCAGATCGCGAGTGCTGCGAGGGCCAACAGGAGCAGCAGGAGGTTCATCGAGGCTCCTTCGCAGGTGCGAATCCTGAGCTTCCGCTGCTATTGTAAGCGATTTTGGAGTGAGATCAAGCGGTAACCCTGCCTCCAGTATTGGATCTCGTAGGAGGTAGGGAGGAAAGCGCTTACAGCACCCTGGGCACAGTGCCAGTGATCAGTGGCAGTCCCTCGCCGGGGTCGATCACATAGGCGCTGACGCCGGGCTGTTTGGCCCGCTGCTTCATCGCGGCGGCGGCGCGGCCAAGCTCCTCCGGAAACTGGTAGCTGCCGGGCGTGCAGACGACGCCGCCGATCACCAGGCCGATGATCGGGAAGCGGCGCGGTTGGCCGTCGCGGTCGAGTGCCTCTAGGAAGCCCCGCTCCAGATCGGCCGCGTCGTAGAGGCTGGTCACGCGGGCGTCGAAGTTGGCGATGGCGCTGCGGCAGAGCGCCTCGGCCATCTCGGGCGCGCTCAGGATGGCGAAGTCGTCGCCGCCGATATGCCCCAGAAAGGTGTTGTGCGACCCCCCGGCCGGCAGCAGCGTCCGGAGCACATCGGCCAGCAGGTGGATCACCCGGTCGCCGCGGGCGAAGCCGTAGTTGTCGTTGAAGGCCTTGAAGCTGCTGAGGTCGATATGGAGCAGCGCGAAGGGGACCCCCCGGCGCATACGGTAGCGGATCTCCTCGGTGAGCAACGTGTTGCCGGCGAGCCCGGTGAGGGGGTTGTGGACGGGGCGTCGGGCGGCGCGGCGCAGATGGCCGCGGATGCGTGCGAGCAGCTCGTCCGGGGTCACCGGCTTGGTCACGAAGTCGTCGGCGCCGCTCTCGAAGCCGCTCACAAGATCGCCGGAGGCTCCGCGCGCCGTGATGATGATCATCGGCAGGTGGGCCGTGCGGGTGTCGTTCCGCAGCTGCCGCAGCGCCTCGTAGCCATCGAGCTGGGGCATCACCAGATCGATCAGCACGATGTCGGGCAACTCCTCCTGGGCGAGGCGCACCAGCGTGTGGCCGTCGTGGGCGACAAGCAGACGAAAGCCAGCCGAGGAGAGGAAAATCTCCATCAACCGGCAGAACTCGACATCGTCATCGCCCAGGAGTATGGTCTGTGGCATCGGCGGCGGACCTATGAGATCTCGAGGAGCACTTTGAGCCGCCCGCCTGCGGCCTGGAAGGCGGCGACCCCTTCGCTGAGCGGGTAGCGGGCGCTGATCAGGGGTCCGGTCGTGATCTGGCCGCTGGCAAGCAGCCGGAGAGCCGGAGCGAATGGCCCGCAGCGGGAACCCACCAGGGTCACCTCGTCAACGGCCAGCATGGTGAGGTTCAGTTCGGAGGGAGCGTGGAAGGTACTTTTCAGCACCAGTCTTCCCCGTGGGCGCACGAGGCGGCGGGCCGTGGCGAGCCCCGCCGGCTGGCCTGTGCAGTCCACCACCAGATCGAAGCGGCCCAGGGCCTCGTCAGGGCGGACGCAGCTGATGCCCATTCGCTCGAAGAGCTCCCAGCGCTCAGGATGGCGGCCCACAAGAGTGACCTCACAGCCAGGAAGCCGCAACACCTGGGCCACAAGGGCGCCGAGCTTGCCATCGCCCACGACGGCCACCCGTTCGCTGGGGCGCAGATGGCACTGCTCCAGGATCTCGAGGGCGGCCGCGAGGGGCTCCACAAAAACAGCCGCCTCGTCCGGCACGCTCGCCGGCACCTCGTGGAGGCAGGCTATGGGCAGCCGCAGCAACTCGGCCATCGCGCCGTCGCGCCGGTCGATGCCGAGGGTGGTGCGTTCGGGGCAGTGGGTGTAGTCGCCGCGGGCACAGGTGGGGCAGCGCAGACAGGCGGCGTTGATCTCGCCAACCACTCGCCGGCCCACCCAAGCTGCCTCGTCGCAGGCTACGACCGTGCCGACGAACTCGTGGCCGAGCACACCGCGAAACGCCATGTAGCCGCGGGTGATCTCGATGTCGGTGTTGCAGATTCCAGCAAGGTGCGGACGAATAAGCGCCTCGCCTGGGGCGAGGGCTGGAAGGGGATGATCGTGAACGAACCGCAGGGTTCCATCAAAAACCAGGGCGTCCATGCAAGCCTCACCGGGTCGGAGCGGAAGCGCCGTCCCGAACACAAGCGACCTACCGCCGTCCCCCGGGCGCCGTGGCGGGATTATACTATAGCGTCAAGCCCCGGCGCAACCGCGGGTCCCCCGCTGATAAAATCGTGAAATGGAGAGCGTCATGCGACTGATCTTTATGGGCAGCCCGGCCTTCGCCGTGCACCCCCTCGAGGCGCTGGCGGCCGCAGGCCATGAGATCGCCGCTGTGGTAACCCAGCCGGACAGGCCGGCGGGCCGCGACCGCCGCCTCACCCCACCCCCGGTGAAGCTGGCGGCCCAGCGGCTCGGCCTACCGGTGCTCCAGCCGGAGACGCTGCGGGACCCAGCGGTAGTTGAGCAGCTCGCGGCCCTGCGGCCCGAGGTAGGCATCGTGGCCGCCTACGGCGAGATCCTGCGCAAGGCGGTGCTGGCCATCCCACCCCTCGGCTACCTGAACATCCACCCCTCGCTGCTACCGCTCCACCGCGGCCCTACGCCTGTCGCCGGCGCGATCATGGCAGGCGATAGCGAGACCGGCGTGACGATCATGCGCCTCGATCCGGGCATGGACAGCGGGCCGATCCTGGCCCAAGTGGTGGTGCCGCTGCCGCCCGACGCGCGGGCCGGCCCGCTCACCGACGAGCTGTTCCGCCTCGGCGCGCGCCTCCTGGTCGAGACGCTTCCGGCCTACGGCGCTGGGCAGCTGCAGCCGCGGGAGCAGGACCATAGCCAGGCCACGGTCACCAAGCTGCTGAAGAAAGAGGACGGCCGCGTGGATTGGGGCCAGCCTGCCCTGGTGATCGAGCGCATGACCCGTGCCTACGACCCCTGGCCCGGCGCTCATACCACCTGGAACGGCCAGTCCCTGCGGCTGCTGGCCGGCGCGGTGCGAGCCGATTGGGAGGGCTCAGAGGCGCCGGGGACGCTGCTCGGCCGCGGGCCAGCGGGGGGGCCGCTCGTAGCCACCGGCTCGGGCGCACTGGAGCTGCTAGAGCTTCAGCCGGCCGGCAAGCGCCCGCTGCGAGGCGCCGACTGGCTGAACGGGCTGCGGGAGCGGCAGGGACAGTTCGGTACCTAGCCGGGCGGGCAATTGCGCTGGGCGCTGTTCCGCCGTATAATCGGCCTACCGGAGAGGGCCCGCTCGCAGGTGATGTGGCACACCCCCGATGCCTTCAACCGATCGCCCCGGCGCGCCGCCCAGCATGAGGACACCATGACCTACTTCAAAGATGAGGCCGAGCTGCAGCAGATCCTCGGCCAGCTTTACGACCGGGTGAAGAGCGATTCGCGGATCGCGCCGAAGATCTCGGAGGGCAAGATCGTCATTCAGTTTCGCTACGACGAGCCCAAGGGCATCGCCACGATCGACGCCGCCCATCCGCCGACACAGCCGGGCGCCTACTTCGATGTCATCTGGGGCGAGACAAACCTCAAGCCCGATGTGGAAATGTCGATGAAGGCCGACGTGGCGCACCAGTTCTGGCACGGCAAGGTCAACCTGATGGCCGCGCTCACCCGCCGCCAGATCATTGCCAAGGGCCCCATCCCGAAGATCCTCAAGCTGCTCCCCGCCGTCGAGCCGGTGTACAGCATGTACCCCAAGCTCCTGCGGGAGATCGGTCGCGAAGATCTGGCCCTCAAGTAGCCCGTCGCTGTGCGCCGCTCGCCCGCCGCCCGCGCGGCGCTGGCACGATCCCCTGGTTATGCCGAGCAACAGCGAGATGTACGATCGGGGCGCCCTCGACGCTGAGCATGATGAGCTCAACCCCTTCTACTACCAACACTACTACTACTATCGTAGGGGATACGACGACGCGCGCCGCCAGATCCGGCGCGGCACCAGCGCCGGCCGCACTCCCTTGTTGATCGCCATCGCCTGCGCCGCCGCGCTCGCTTTTGCAGCCGGATTCTGGCTCTTCAGCCGCGCGAACCCCGGCGCCGCAGCGGCCCCCACCGTCGTGGCGAGCGCGATGCCCACGAGCGCCCCAACCGCCAGGCCAAGTGCCACGCCCCGCCCGACGATCACGCCAACGGTCGCGCCAGTGCTGGCCATTGGCGGGCGGGCGCGCCTCGTGAACTTAAACGGCGCCCCGCTGCGGGCCAGGGAGGCGCCCGGGCTCACGCAGGTCGTCGGCCGCATCCCCGAGGGAACCGAGGTGAACATCCTCGAAGGCCCCGCGGATGCTGACGGCTACACCTGGTGGCGCGTCGAGGGCGCCGGCACGAGCGGCTGGGTCGCCGCCAGCTCGCCCGAAGGCGTGGTCTTCCTCGAGCCGATCCCCTAAGAGCCGTACGGCGTAGTCCGTAGTCAGTAGTCCATACGGCTAAATAGAGCCACCGATTATTCGTCGGTAAGGGATCAGCTGGCGCATCCCAAGAGGGCGGCCACGACGGGCCGCCCTTACAGGCCCATCCCGAGAGATTTCTGTGGTTCCATATAGCCCCTACTCTGGGGCGGGCAGCTGCGCGTAGGGGCCGCGGCGCTCCGGCGGGAGCAGGGCGGCGATGCGCAGCATCATCTCGTTGGTGAGCTGCTCCATCAAGTCGGGGGGGATCTTGCCGTCGGGCGTGGGCGCCACCGTGTAAGGCGCACCGATTCGCAGGGTCACCGGCTTGCGGGCGAGGCTGCCCTTTAGCCCGTGCTCGGTGCCGATGATGGCGACCGGGACGATCGGCATGCCCGACTGCATCGCCAGGCGCACCGCGCCGCCGCGCCCCGGCAGCAGCACGCCGTTGCGGCTGCGGTGGCCCTCCGGGTAGATCAGCAGCACGGCGCCGCCGCGCAGCGCCGTCACCGCCGCCTCCAGAGCCGCCAGATCGCGCTTGCCCCGGTTGATCGGGATCACGCTCATCTGGCGAAACCACCAGCCGACGAGTGGGTTCCTGAAGAGCTCGCTCTTGGCCAGCCAGGAGAGCCGGTAGCTCAGCGGCAGCGACCCGCCGATCACCGGGATGTCCATCCAGTGGATATGGTTCATCGCGATGATCATGCCGCCGCTCTTGCGGGGCGGGAGATTCTCGAGCCCCTCGATCTTCCAGCGGAAGGGGAAGAGCCTCAGTACTTGCAGGATGCTCCACAAAAAGCTATAGCAGATCCAACCAAACATCGATCCCCCTTCAGCAAATTGAGCGTTGACAATGGCGGGCAGCTTCGCTCCCGACTCCCACTCCTCAGCTCTCAATTCCGAGCTTCAAGACATACACCATGTGCCCGCCGATCCAGCCGCCGACGATCAGCAGCAGAGCGCCGAGGGCGTGGAGCGTGAGGTAGCCGCGGCGGGCCTCGGCGTCGGCGAGGATGGCAGGGTTGCGCCGGCGCCGCAGCAGGGCCTGCCCATAGATCACCACGGCGCCGAGGTTGATGAAGGCATGGGCGTTCACCCAGCCCACCAGCCCGCTGTTCCGCGCCGCGTCCGGCCCTGTCAGCTGCCCGACGGCGTCGGGCAGCCCGGTGAGCATGGCGACCACGCCGGCGATCCAGCCGAAGATCAGGCAGTGGTAGCCGCTCCGCTCCCAGCCACCTTCCCGCCGCAGTGCGACCAGGGTGAAGAGCGTGCTCGCGAGCAGCAGGCCGATAGGGAAATGGACGGTGAGCGGGTGAAGCGCGTACATGGCGCGGCGGCTTATGTATGGGGCCCTACGACTGCTGATTGACCGCGGTCGATCCTGGCGCAGGGACCGGGGCGGAGGGCACAGTGGCTGGCGGGGCGGGCGTAGCGGCGGCGGCCATGCGACCCTCGCGGCGGTTCAGCACGCGCTCGGCCAGGGCCTGCACCACAGCCACGGCAGGCACGCCGAAGGCGATCCCGGTGATACCGCCGAGCTTCCAGCCAACCAGCACCACAAAGAGAACAAGACCAGGCGAGAGGCTGAGCACGCGCCCAAGCAGCCGCGGCTCCACGATGTAGCCCATCACGTTCTGGCCGATGATCACGAGCAGGGCGGGCAGGATAGAGGCCGGCCAGGGCAGGCTCACCAGCAGGACGAGCACCGTGAGGGCGCCGCCGAGGATGCCACCGAGATAGGGCAGCAGCCGCACAACGGCCAGCGGGCCAAGCCAGAGCACCCAGCCAGGCGTCTGGAAGAAGGCCATCACCCCCAAGCTGAGAGCCATGCCGAGGGCCCAGATCGCCAGCTGGCCGCGGATCGCCGCTGAGTAGGTGCGCCGCACATCCTCCAGCAGCCACTTCACATCGTCGCTCCAGCGCTCAGGCAGCAGGGCCCGCATGATCGAGCGGAGCGAGTCGTCGCCCGCCGACATGGCGGCGGCCACGCCCACCACCAGCAGGAACTGGCCGCCGATGCTCAGCAGCGCCAGCGACCAGCCGAGCACGATCGGGCCGACCTGTTCCGTCAGCAGGCCCGTCTGCAGGATGCGATCGGTGCTGGGCGGCACCGCGATCCGGTGCGCACGCAGCCACTCGAGGAAGCTATCGATCTGTGTCGTGGCCCGCTCGATGGCGGCCGGCAGGGCGGCCGGCAGCGCGCTGGCTTGGGCGGCGAGGGGCGCGCTCATCAGGGCCAGGAAGAGCAGCAGGCCGAGATAGCCGAGAGCCCAGGCGAACGGGCGGCCGATCCGCGGGCCAAGCTGATCGACCATCGGCTCGAGCAGCAGGTTGAGCATCCAGGCAAAGCCGAAGATCGCCAGCACATCCGCGAAGCGGCCAAGCAGCCCGAAGAGCTGGCTTACGAGCCACCACGCCGCTGCGATGCCCACCAGGATGACGACGCTCTGCTGCACGCGGGTCATCGAATGCCCTCCCGGGCGCGCCAGCGCCCAACTTCTTGCCTTATTCTACCAGAAGCGTTCGACTTTAGCCCTCGATCGCGGCCTGGCCGGCGGTAGCCTCGCCCAAGGCGTGCAAGGCGAGCTCGTAGCCGTCGGCGGGGACACTGACGGCCAGCTCAACCTCGGCGGCGAAGGTCTCGCCCTCGATCGTGGCGCCCGCAGCCTCGAGGGCCCGGCGCGCGGCGGCGTAAGCCCCGTAGCTCACCCGCACCACCAGCGAGCGCCGCTCCACCCGCTCGGTCCGGGGCAGCACCTCCAGCACCGCCTTGGTCGCGTCGCTATAGGCTCGCACCAGCCCCCCCGTTCCAAGAAGCGTGCCGCCGAAATAGCGCGTCACCACAACGGTCACATCGCCGAGATCGGCGCCCCGCAGCACCGCCAGCATCGGGCGGCCCGCCGTCCCCGAGGGCTCGCCGTCGTCGCTCATGCCGGCAGTCACGCTGGAGCCATAGCCCACCAGATAGGCGTAGCAGTGGTGGGTGGCGTCGGGCATCTCGGCCCGCACTGCGGCGATCAGCGCCTTCGCCGCCTCGACGCTGGGCGTGTGGTCGGCCGTTGCGATGAAGCGCGAGTTCACCACGACGATCGTAGTGCGGGCCTGGCCGGCCGGGATGGGGTAGCGTGTGTCCATGCTCCTGCAGTTTTCCCAGAATTTATCGCCTGCGCCGGCCACGGACGACCGACCACAGCTCGCTCACCCATGATCCGTGATCGGCTTCTGTGGTCGCTCGTCACCCGACCCACTTCCGAATTGCACAACTAGGGCCTGACGGTAGGGTAGCGGGCGGCATAGTCGCTCATGCCCTCAGGGGCCACCACGCTCACCTGGCCGAGGCCGTGGCGCCGCAGCAGACTCGCCGCCACCGTGGCCCGCACGCCGCTCTCGCAGATCACGATCAGGGGGCGGCCCCGCGGCAGCTCGTCGAGGCGGCTCCGCAGATCGCCCAAGCTCACCAGCAGCGCACCATCGATCACGCCCTCGGCCCACTCGAACGGATCGCGTACATCGAGCACCTGCACCGATCCGTCGGCGATCCGGCGCGCAAGCTCTTCGATGCTGAGCTGCTCGAGGCCTGCGAGGGCCAGGCCGGCAGCCTCCAGCGCCTCAGGCTCAGCCGCCAGATGGCCTTGGACGGGGTTGCGACCGGCGGCGGCGATGATGGCGGCGGCCTCGGCGGCGACAACGCTATTCTCGCCTAGCACGGCTAGGGGCTCGCCAGGCTCCAGGACGGCGGCGGCGCGTCCGGCGACGGCATCGCGGCTGTACGGGGCGGCGAGGGCGCCGTCCACATGGGCCGCGGCGAAGGCGTCGCGCCCCCGCACATCGAGCAGCGCCACGCCATCGGCCACGAGCCGGGCGGCCTGGGCAGGGTCGAGGGCCGGGCTGAGCTCGGCGGCTCGTCGGGCAGGGGCGGGCGCGCCGTAGTCGGGGGGCAGCGGCAGCAGCCCCTGATTGGTGTGGCGATGGCGTAGCACATCTGCCACGGCGGCGCGAGGCGTCTCGCTCACCCTGGCGGCGAAGGTGGCCCGATCGGGGACCTGGAGGGCCCAGTTGAAGCGGCGCTCGAAGCCGATCGTGCTGGAGACCTTACCGCTCATCGCCTTGCCG
>DAOUGF010000545.1:0-6181 GCA_034429295.1 Chloroflexaceae bacterium | reverse complement strand
TGGCCTCTTGCTGCTCCGCGCTCCGCTGGTACACCCGCCGCTGCGGTCGCTCAGCCGGCGCGATCTGAGAGACGCTGTCGCCCTCTTCCTCATCCGTCCCGCCCAAGCGTCGCAGCCAATCGAGCTGCTGGCCCTCCGCCGTCTCGCTAGGAAGCTCGGGCTCAGGCACGCGCAGCCAGCTCGGCAGCTCGGCGCCCTTCATAAAGCCGCTGCTGGTATCGCCCTCTTCGGCCACAGGCACAGGCCGGCGGGGCGGCGGGGGCGGCGGCTCGCTGCGAGCGGATGGCGGCGGAGCGGGCGGCTCATCAGCGACGCCCCGCAGCCAGGAGGGCAGCCCAAGGTCGCCGGAAGGCGCGCCGGCCGGCGCTGCGCTCGGCGCCTCATCGGCGACCAGCCAGGGCGGCAGGTCGGTCGCGGAGGGTTGGGGCGCGATGTGCGGCGGCGGGGGCGGCGACTCGTCCGTCAGCCAGGATGGCACATCCTCATCGGTTTGCGCCGGAGAGGCAGGCTCGCCACCACTCTCAGCCAGCGCCTCCCGCAACCAAGTCGGCGACGACTGATCGTCTGCTGCCGCGGGGGCCTGCTCGGCCTCCTGGAGCCAGGATGGGATCTCCTCCTCGCCACCTGCCGGGGGCTGGGCTGCCGCGGGGGCCTGCTCGGCCTCGCGGAGCCAGGAGGGGATCTCTTCCTCGCCACCTGCCGGGGGCTGGGCCGCCGCGGGAGCCTGCTCGGCCTCACGGAGCCAGGAAGGGATATCTTCCTCCTCTCGGCCTGCCGGCGGCGGCTCCTCGGCGCTGCCGAGCCAGTCGGGGACGGCATCGGCGGGCGGGGGCGGTTCCGCCGGCGGCTGATCCTCGCCGAGCTCCCGCAGCCAGGCCGGCACATCAACACCGCCTGTCAGCTGGGGGGTGGGCTCGGCGGCGGGCCGCCGCTCCTCACTGGGGGGCGGCTCGCCGGTGTCGATCACATCCCGCAGCCAGTCGGGCACATCAGCGGCGTCGGCGGTCTCGTCGCTCGCGGAGGGCTGGGCGGGCGCCTCGTCGGCTTCGGTGCTCGCCTCGCTTACCGGCTCTTCAACCAGCCATCCCGGCGCCTGCGGGTCGAAGCGCGACTGCGAGTCCGGCACCTCGTCGGGAACATCCGTCTCAACCGCGCGGGCGACCTCGTCGGGGGTCAGGTCGCGCAGCCAATCGGGCACGCCGCTCTCGTCGAGGGGCGCGGAGATCGGCTCGGAGATCGGCTCTGAGGGGGCATCGGGGTCGCGGCCGATGCTGCGGAGCCAGTCGGTCGCGCCGACAGGCATCTTCACCCGCGAGGTCGTGCTCGTCTGCTGCTCGTCGGCCTGCTCCTGCTCGGGAGGGTGCTCCTCAGCCGAGGCCCGCAGGTCCGCCAGCCAATCCGAATCGCCGCTCGTCGCGGGCGTATCGCTCGAGATCTCGCTCTGCAGCTCGCGCAGCCACTCCGGCACATCCTCATTGGCGCCGCTGGCGATCGGTGCGTCGCCAGGGCTGGGGGGGCGGGGCGGGAGTGGTAGATTGCGCAGCCAAGGGGGCAGATGTTCCATGTCAGCGATCGATATATGGCGTATCGAAGCCGAGGAGCACTCGCACCCCAGCGACGAGCGCGCCGATGGCGGCGCCAAGCAGGAGACCACGGGCGCCGGCGAGGGCCACATAGTCGTTGAGCCACTGCACGCTAGCGCCGACGGCGGGCAGCGCGGCTACGGGCGGCAACTGCGCGATCAGCACCAGGGCGGCCACCACAACGATCACCGTCGCCTCGGCGCTGCCGCGCCCGAGGGCTCGCAGCGCGGCGCTCAGGCTGAAGAAGGCGAGCAGGGCCAGAAGGCTGCTGGCGATCGGCTCGTAGACCACCCGGAAGACGGTGCGGATCGGGATCTCGGCCAGGCTGCCGGGGAGTACGAACCCGGCCCGGCCAGGCAGTGGAAAGAAGATCCCGGCGATGATCACCGCGAGCATACCGAGGATCAGGACCAGGCTGTAGCCCCAATCGGCGCTCCGGGTGCGCATGCGCTGCAGGTGCGTGCCGACAACGCTGAGGACGCCGAACAGCAGGCCGATCGCCGTGATCACCGCCGCCCAATCAATCAGGATGCCGGCGAGCAGCTGGAAGAGACCACCGGCGCCGGCGAAGTCTACCAGCACGATCAGACCGGCGACTCCGGCGATCACCACAGCAAGCAGACGTTTAACATCGCGCAGCAGCGACATAGCGGTTCAGTAAGCCGTAGCCCTTAGTTCGGTAGTCTATAGTCCGTACAACAACTGCTCGCTACAGACTATACGGACTACGGATTACGAGCTACGGACCGGGTAAAGGCGGCAGCCCCAGCGATGGCTGGACAAGGGCGTAGACGAAGCCGACAAGCAGCAGCACGATCACCGCCGTGCGCAGCACATCCTGGGTGAGCAGCCGCGCCTGGGCCGGGCCGGGAGGAGCCAGGTATGCCTCAGCCGCGAAGATCTCCTCGCCGATGAGCGTGGCCGGCGTGCTGAGCATCATCAGCGGCAGGGCGACGCTGCCGGTAGTGCCGGCCACCTGCGGCAGGCCACGCTGGGCGCCATCCTCGCCGATCAGCAGATACTCCTGGCCGAAGCCGCCGATCGTGGCGCTCGCCTCAAGCTGTTGCCGGCCGTGGAGTGTCGTCACGCCGGTGGCGTAGGCAAGCTCATCGTGATGGGCGAGCAGTTGCACGCGGGCCGGCTGGTAATCCTGCGCCTGGCCGGCCACCTGGTAGGCCTGGCGGACGCTGCCCCGCAGCGCGAGGTGGGCGACAACATCGCCCGAACTGACGAGGATGGGCGCGCCGTTTAGGGCGGCCTCGCCGGCAACTCGCTCGGCCAGTTGTAGGCCGGCGATGAGCTCCGCTGCGGTGGCGCGGCTGCCGTCGGCCGCGCCGATCGTGCTGGCGCCGGGCGAGACATGCACGGCCTGGCCTGTCTCAGCGCCGCGACCAAGGGCGTGGCGCAGCGTGTCGAGGGCGGGCAGCGGGCGCCGGCCGGGGAGGCGCCCAGCGAGGGCGCGGGCGTGATGCAGCCACGTCAGAGCCACCACGACGAGGATAGCGATCAGGATGAGAATAGTTTCCTGTGGGAGCAGCATCGGTGGGCTCCGGCGGTTCGTGCTTCGTCGAGGTGTAGCGCCGTCTTGCCGGCACAACTCTTTACAGCCTCAACGCGATTTCTCGCAATGAGTGTAACCCAGCCATAACGCTTTGTCAACCTATCCCTGCGGCGGTCCGGCCTCATCGAGCAGGCTGCGCAGCTCGCGCCAACTGTCGGCCTCTGCGAGAGCTCGTAGTAGCGGCTCTGCGCCGGTGCCTCGTGCGAAGGGCAGGCCGAAGCGGGCAAGCTGACTGTTGATCACATCGATCGGGCTCAGGGCATCGAGCAGCAGGGCGACGGGGGTGCGCAGGCCGGACCGCTCAACCTTGGCGGCAATTCGGCGCAGGGTTTCGGGATCCGCGCTCATCGGCCCCGCTGCCCTTGCCCGCCCGCACCCTGAGCCCGCCAGCGCGCCCAGCGGCGCCGGAGTAGTTCGGCGGGGAGGCGAGCCGGCACATAAGCGCCGCCGGCTGTGACGACGACGGAGCGCACCCCCGGTGGCACGCTCCCGTACGCGTGGGTGATCCGCCCATCCAGAGCGGGGTGGTAGAGCAGCACCGCCGCGATCTCGCCGAACGGCAGATCGAGGCCGTCGTAGCCGAGCCAGAGCGTATTCATGCCGTAGCCGGTCGTCAATCGTCAGAAGCAAGGGCTGTGGGCGTGCGGCGTTGAAGCGCGGGCGCTGGCTACAGTTCGTCGCCGAAGCTCACGCCGAGGCTGCGGGCGCTGAGGACCAGATCGCTGTGCGGGCGCACCGTCTTGAGATGGCCGGTGGCCTCGGCGAGCGGCACAGTGGTGATCTCCTGAGCCCGCAACGCCACCATCTCGCCGAAGACCCCTTCAGCCACCGCCTTCACGGCCGCGGTGCCGTAGCGCGTGGAGAGCAGCCGGTCGTAGGGCGAGGGCGAGCCGCCCCGCTGCACGTGGCCGAGCACCACCACCCGCGTCTCCTTGCCGGTGAGCTCCTCCAGGCGCTGGCCCACCCACTGGCCTACGCCGCCGAGGCGCCCGTCGGCGACATACATCTCGGTGCCGCCCCGCGGCCGCGCGCCCTCAGCGACCACAACGATGCTGAAGGAGCTGCCGCTGGCCTCCCGCTTGCGCACGCTCTCGGCGACGATCTCTATATCGAAGGGGATCTCGGGGATGAGGATCATATCGGCGCCACCGGCAAGGCCGGCGTGGAGCGCGATCCAGCCCGTGTGGCGGCCCATCACCTCGAGCACCATCACGCGGTTGTGGCTGGCGGCGGTGGTGTGCAGGCGGTCGATAGCGTCGGTAGCCACCTGCAGGGCGGTGTCGAAACCGAAGGTGCGGTCGGTGCCGGCGAGATCGTTGTCGATCGTCTTCGGCACGCCCACCACCGGCGCGCCGAGCTTGTACAGCTCCAACGTGATCCGTTGGGTGCCCTCGCCGCCGATCGTGATCAGGCCCTTCAGGCCGAGATCCTTGATCGCCTGCACAGCCTGCAGGTACGGGTCCTCCTCCGGCGGCAGGTCGCCGCGCCGGGGCCCGAAATGGCCCTTGTTCGTGGTGCGCAGGATGGTGCCGCCGCGGGGCAGGAGACCCTGTACGTCGTAGTTGGTGAGAACGCGGTACGCCTTCTCGCCGAGCAGCCCCTCGAAGCCGTCCTCGATCCCCAGCACCTCCCAATCCAGACGCGATGCCGACTTGACCACCGCACGGATGACTGCGTTCAGGCCTGGGGCGTCGCCTCCGCTGGTCAGAACGCCGATCCGCTGTCGTGAGCGTGTCGCCATGCCTCACTCCCTTCAGCAGCCGCACCTGCTGCCGATCTCAGGGCGGCCTCGATCCGCGGTGACGCCAATTATACCACCCGCGCTCCCCACCCGACCTGAGGAAAACCGCAGCAAGGCGCGGGCCGACACGGCTCGAGGCCGGCCAGTGGCGCCGTCATGGTAAGGACGACCGACGACAGACGACCGACGACCACCCGCTGCCTACCCGGCCGTGGCTTGTCGTCTGCGGTTGGGACGACCGACGACAGACGACCGACGACCGCCTGCAGCACAACTAGCCCCGCTCCAGGGCCTCCCGCAAGGCCTTGAGGAAGGCCGCCGCGCCGCAGTGGTCGATCACGCGGGCGTCGTAGCTGAGGGTGAGCGTCGCCATTGGCCGCACCGCCAGCCCCTCGCCCACGGCTACCACGCTGGCGACGGGCCTGCCTACGCTCAGCGCTGCGGCTGTGCCTGGCAGGGGCGGCGCCGCGCTCTGCCAGCTGGCGCTGGCCGCCAGGCTCACCACCGTGAAGGTCGCCCCGGTGGGCTCAGCGGGCTGGGCCAGGGCGCGCGTCACGCCCTTCAGCGTAAGGTCGCCGGCGTCACGCACGAGCGCCCAGCGTAGCCCCTCGCCGGCGCCGGCAGGCTCGGCCACGGCCACGTGCAGCCGCCGCCGCAGCAGAAGCGCCTCCTCACCCCAACTGCTGTTCAGCAACGGGTGCGCCGGGAGCAGCGCCGCGACCGCCTCCACCACACAGGCGTTCAGCCCGAGGGGCAGCCGCAATCGTGCGAAGGCCGCCTGCTCAGCCGCCACGCGAGCGAGGGCGGCGCCGGCGTCGAACTCGACTGTCGCTGTCGCGATTGGAATTGAGGATTGAGGATTGAGGATTGAGAATGGAACGGCAGCGGGCGCCTCGCTGCGGGCCGTCGCTTCCGGCTGCACCTCGGGGACGCTTCGCGGTGGCACAGGCATCTGCTCCCCGAGCCGCGCCCGCACATCCCGGGCGAGCACCCGGCCGCCGGCTCCGCTCCCCACAACAGCCGCCAGATCAATGCCGTGGTCGCGAGCGATCGCGCGGGCAAGGGGGGTGGCAACAACTCGCCGCTGGGCCGCGACCTCCACCGCGCCACCTTCTCCCTTCTCGCTTCCCTCTTCTTCCTGCTGCAGCCGCCCCAGCACCCCTCCGGGCTCTACACGCTCTCCCGCCGGAAGAGGCTCCCGCAGCGTTCCCGCCCCCGGCGCAGGGAGCAGCAACTCAGCCCGCTCCGTGAGCACGATCAGCAGCGGCGCGCCTTGGGCCACCGCTTCCCCCTCGC
>DAOUGF010000544.1:0-7068 GCA_034429295.1 Chloroflexaceae bacterium | reverse complement strand
GTAATCCTCGCGCACCGCTGGGCGCCAGTCGCCCTGACGGCCGATCGTGACCCACTCCCAGGGCACAGCGGCGAGCTCGGGCGGCACCACCTGGAGCTGGATCTGCACGCGGGCGCCGGCCTCATCGGCGCCGCGGGCGATGTCGATCAGCAGCTGGCGGATCGGCGGCGGGAAGAGCGCGCGCCCCAACGCCTGCCCGACAACGGCGATGTCGTCCGCCAGATGGGGTAGCTCGAGGGCGGCCTCGGCGGCGCGGCCCGCCGCCATGGCCCGTAAGGCGTAGCCACTACCGCCGCGTCCGCCGATGGTCAGCTGAAAGGGGATGACCGCGGCCTGCATAACTCCTGACGCATGTTCATGCTAGCGAGCAAGAAGTGCCCACACTATAGCACCCTGATGCGCACATGTCTAGCGCTTTTTACAAAAGGCTGTCAGGAGTTTCTGCAGGCGACCACGATATCTGACGGTTGGAACTGGCTCGTATAGCTGAGGGCGGCCCCTCGTGGCCGCCCTTGCAGAGCCGTAGCGATGGTGATGTAGCGGGCGTGGCGGGGCTGCTTGGAGGGCGAGGGCGGTCCTTGTGACCGCCCTCACTGCAGCGCGCTACTCGCCCTCGGCGATCGTTAGCCAGAGCCCGGCCATCAGTTCCTCGGCGCCGGCGCCCGGCGCATCGGCCCACTCCAGCCGCCCGGCGCGGCTGACCGAGCGGAGGTCGGTGGCGGCCAACTCCAGGCTCGCCCGCAGCTCAGGGTCGGCGCAGGCGATGGTGAGGCCGGCGAGCGGCGCGCCGAGCGATCGCCCGCGGGCCGTCTTATGGCGACGAACAGCCCCGACGATGGCGAGCATAGCGGCGCCCGCGGCCTCAGCGGCCTCATCCTGTAGCGCTGGCTCCGGCGTGGGCCAGCTGGCCGTGTGGAGCGAGCCGCGGCCGGGGAAGAGCCGCCCGTAGAGTTCCTCGGTGATGTGGGGCAGCACCGGCGCAAGAAGCTTGAGGATCGCCTCAAA
Source organism: Chloroflexaceae bacterium (assembly GCA_034429295.1). Classification (GTDB taxonomy): domain Bacteria; phylum Chloroflexota; class Chloroflexia; order Chloroflexales; family Chloroflexaceae; genus OHK40. The sequence goes on along the minus strand of DAOUGF010000544.1, from coordinate 6,063 downwards.
CGCGATCGCGATCGTGGCTTGGGCCGAGGCGCGCTCCGCGCCCTCGCCATCGTAGAGCCGGCCCTTCACCAGCTCGAGGTACTGGTCGCAGAAGCTGCCCCAGAAGAAGCGCTCCGTGAGCTCCAGCCCGCCCGCGTAATCGTACGCTCGCCAGCGCTCCGTGGCATCGGCGATGACGCGCTGAAGCGCGGAGAGGAGCCAGCGGTCTGTGGGAGTACAGAGCGCAGAATCCAGCGTGCGGTCGGGCGCGGTTGAGTTGCGCTCATTTTCTGCATGCTGCATCCGCGCAGCGCAGAACCGCGCGGCGTTCCAGAGCTTGGTGGCGAGCCGCCTGCCCTGGCGCATGCTGTCCTCGCTGAGCGGCTGGTCGGCGCCGAGGGTGGCGCGGCACGCCCAGTAGCGGACGGCATCGGCGCCGTGGCGCTCGATCAGCTTCAGGGGTATCACGGCGGCGTTCCCCTTCGACTTGCTCAGCTTGCGGCCCGATGGGTCGAGGGCGTGGCCGGAGAGCATCACCGTCTCCCAGGGGAGCTGGCCGAAGTGGAAGTAGGACTTGACGATGGTGTAGAAGGTCCAGGTGCGAATAATGTCGTGGGCCTGGGGCCGCAGCTGCATTGGGAAGAGCCGCTCGTAGAGCGCCGGGTCCTCTAGCATCCTCCCGGCGATCTGCGGGCTCATGGAGGAGGTGGCCCAAGTGTCCATCACATCCTCATCGGGGCGCAGATCGCTCGAGCCGCAGTCGCATGCCCGCGGCGGCGCGTCGCTCAGCGGGTCGACCGGAAGCTGATCCTCGTTGGCGAGGATGGTGGCGCCGCAGCTGGCGCAATGCCAGGCCGGGAAGGGGACACCGAAGTAGCGCTGGCGCGAGATGCACCAGTCGTAGGCCAGGCCGCTGACCCAGCTCTCGTAGCGGACCCGCATGTGGGCGGGGCGCCACTGCAGCTGGCGGCCAAGCTCCAGCAGTTCCTCCTTCGCGTCGAGGATGCGGACGAACCACTGGCGCGTCTCCAGGATCTCCAGGGGCGTGCCGCAGCGCTCATGGATGCGGATCGTCTGCTCGGCGCGGCGCTGCCCGAGGAGCAGCCCAGCGGCGCGCAGGTCGTCGAGGATGCGCGTCTTCGCCTCGGCGAGAGACAGCCCGGCGTAGGGGCCGCCGGCCTCGCTGAGCCGCCCCTGGCGGGTGATCAGCGGGATGAGCGGCAGGCTGTGCTCGCGCCACCACTGGACATCGGTGGCGTCGCCGAAGGTGCAGCACATCACGGCGCCCGTGCCCTTGGCCGGGTCGACCGCGGCGTCGGCGAGGATGGGGATGCGCCGGCCGAAGAGCGGGACGATCGCCTCGCGACCGATCAGCTCACGGAAGCGCTCGTCGTCGGGGTGGATGAAGATCGCGACGCAGGCGGGCAGGAGCTCGGGGCGGGTAGTGGCGATCGGAAGCGCTGAGGCCTGGGGGCCTGAAGGGCCGTCGGCGAGCCCGAAAGCCAGGGTGTAGAAGCTCGTCTCGCGCTCGGCGTCATCGAGCTCGGCTTGGGCGACGGCGGTCTCGCACTCGACGCACCAGGGGTTAGGCGCCTGAGCCCGGTAGATGCGGCCCTTGCGGTAGAGGTCGATGAACGACCACTGGGAGGTGCGGCGAGCGAGCGGGTCGATGGTCGAGTAGCGCTGCCGCCAATCGACGCTCAAGCCGAGACGCTGCCAGAAGCGCTCGAAGCGGGCCTCGACCTCGGCTGAGGTCTCGAGACAGGCCTGGACAAAGGCGGCCCGGCCGACGTCGCGGGCGCGGATGCCGCGGCTGCGCTCGACGAAGCGCTCGGTGGGCAGGCCGTTATCATCGAAGCCGAAGGGGTAGAAGATGTTGCGCCCCTGCATGCGCCAGAAGCGGATCATCGCCTCGGCCTGGACGTAGGAGAAGACGTGGCCGATATGGATCTCGCCCGAGACGGTGGGCGGCGGGGTGTCGATCGCAAAGATCGGGCGGGGGTCGGCGGGATCGAACCGATAGATGCCGGCGTCGGCCCAAGCGGCCTGGAGCCGCGGCTCGGCCTCGGCCGGGTCGTAGCTGGTTGGGAAGCCCATCGTGATGCTCCTTGTGGGTGAAGGAGCCGCGCGGGGGACGCGCGTCGGGCCTCCGCGCCGTCAGGTGGCGACAGGGGCAAGCGCGCCCGCCGCGCAGCTCATCGGCTGCCTACGGCTGCGTACTACGCCTACTACGTCGTCGCCTACCACGGCGCTGTCCTTTCCGAGATGCAGATAACCGAACCTACGACAATGAGGATACTGCTGCCGGCAGGGCGTGTCAACCGTCTCGAGTCGGAGGCTGTGACAAGGGGATAGGGGGACAAGGTGACAAGGGGACATCCTGACGGTACCGATAGTTGTCCCCTTGTCCCCTTGTCATCGCTCGGGCAGTGAGGAGGCCAAGCGGCGGCAGCGGGCCGGTAGGTGCGTTGAGTAGGTGTAGCGCGGCACCTGCCGCGACGATCCAGCACTACGAGGAGGTTCTAGAATGAGCGCGACCCGCCTGATCACGCTGCTGACCTGTCTCTCCCTGGCCCTGCTGCTCGCCGCCTGCGGCTCAGCCCCCGCCACCATCGCTGATCTGCCCGTCTATCCCGGCGCCGTGGAGTTGAAGCCGGGCGAGAGCGCGATCGGCGACACGCTGCAGGAGAATATGCAGCAGGACGCCGCCATGCGCGAGGCGATGGGTGTGGGTGGCTCGACCGAGCAGAAGGGCTTCACGCTCACGGCAGATGCCAGTTGGGACGCGATCAAGAGCTTCTACAGCGAGGAACTGAAGGCGAAGGGCTGGCAGGAGGGCGCGGGCGGCCCCGGCGGCGCGATGGCCAGCCAGATGCTGGAGCAGGTCAACCAGGGCAATGAGCTGTTCCAGACCGCCATGTACTCGAAGGGTAATCAGGTGCTCAGCGTGATCCGTGTGGCCAACCCGGTCAACCCAGACCAAGTTGAACTGGTGCTCTCGCTCTCGACGCGGTAGTGAGTAGCTGTGCTGCTTCGGGAGGTTAGCACACCGGAATCGCTGAGCCGCGCCCTCGAGCTCTCAGCTTGAGGGCGCGAGAGCAGGCGCTGAATAAAGCTAGAGAGCGAACTCATCCACTAGCTGCTCTGCCCTGGTGATGAAGCGGGCCCGCAGGCTATGCTCGTCGGCCTCGACGAGCATAGCGCCATGATCGGCGTTGAAAAAGATCTGGCTGCCCTCGGCTGGGCTGAAGCCGGGGGCGTAGCGGGCGCCGCCGCCGAGGCCGTTGACCACATAGACGATCCCGTCGCGGTGGATGCGCTCGTAGATGTGGTCGTGGCCGGCGAGCACCAGCCGGGCGCCCCACGCGGCGAAGGGCCACTGCATCCAGTCGGAAGGACCCCAATGCCCCGACGAGAAGGGGGCATGGTGGAGCACGACGATCTTCCAGGGGGCTGTGGAGGCGGCGAGGGCGCCCTGGAGCCACTGAGCCTGGGGCGAGTCGCTCGTCCAGCCGTCGGGCTCGCCGGGCATGCTGTCGAGGGCGAAGATGGCCACAGGACCGCGCTCGACGCTATAGTAGCGGCCGTTGTTGGGGAGGCTGAAGTAGCTGAGGTAGGGCTCGGGGTAGCCGACGACCCAGTCGTGGTTGCCGAGCACAGGCCAGAAGCGATTCTCGGCGGCGCCGGGGCCGAAGGCGCCCCGGTAGGGGCTGATGAAGGCGCTGTAGTACTGGCCGACGTTGCGGTCGATCGTCTCGGCGGCGCCGTCGGGGTAATTGTTGTCGCCCGTGGTGACGATGAAGTCGGGCGCCCAGGAGGCGACCATGGCGGCGACGGCGGCGGCGGCCTCGCCCTCCATGCCGTAGTCGCCGATCACAGCGAAGCGCACGGCCTGGCTAGGCGTTGGCGAGGGGGCGGGCGTGGGCGCCGCGGGCTGCGCCGGGCTTGGGACGGGCTGGAAGTTACCGCTGAGCGGCGCAGGGGTAGCAGCTTGGGGAATGCTTGGGGGCGGCGTGGGCCGCCAGCGGGAGAGCGGGGGGCCGCCGGAGGCGGGCGGCTCAACGCCGCAGGCGGCGAGGGCCGCGCTGATGGCGGGGAGGGAGAGGCCGAGGGCGAGGCCGCGGCGGATCAACTCGCGGCGACTCAGAGGGCGGGCGAGGCTCTGCTCTACTAGTCGGGCCAGCCGTTCGAGCTGCTGTGGGTCGTCGTGCATATGTTCGCATGGTGCCACAGCGGGCGGCGCCACGCAAGCACGGCACGGTCAATCACGAGAGGCCATGACAGCCTCCAGGGCCTCGAACAGCCGGTCGAGGTCGGCCTCGTCGTTGAAGGGCGCGCAGGAGATGCGGATGGCCTGGAGCTCCGGCACCGAGAGCACCACCACGCGGCGTTCCCAGAGCTTGTGGAGCAGAGCCAGCGAGTCGGGCTGCCCCGCCACGCGGAAGCTCGCCATGGCCGAGCTGTGCTCCCAAGGGAACGGTGTGAGGAGTGTGAGGCGGGGATCGGCGCTCACGCGGGCCTTGAGGCTGGCGGCGAGATCGGCCATGTGAGCGAGGATCGGGGCGGCGCCGCGCTGCTCCCACCAATCGAGGGCGGCGTTCATGCCCGCCCAAAGGGGTAGGGTGCGGGTGCCGAACTCGAAGCGGGCCGCGGTGGGCCGCAGGGTGGGCGGGCTCACGCCTTCGAGGAGCGAGCCGGCGCCCACGTGGGCGGGCTCGAGCGCCTCCAGGCGGTCGGGGCGCACGTAGAGCAGGCCGGTGCCCTTAGGGCCAAGCAGCCACTTGTGGCCGTTGCTCACGAGATAGTCGCAGTCGATCGCGGCCACATCCAGCGGAACCTGGCCGAGGGCTTGGGTGGCATCCACGAGGATCTGGGCGCCGTGGGCGTGGGCGAGGGCGGTGGCGGGGCCCGCGGGGAGGCGCGCGCCCGTCTGGCTGCTCACGGTGCTGGCGGCCACCAGGCGCGTGCGTGAGGTGAGAGCGGCCTCCAGGTTGGCGAGCGTCTCCTCGGGGTCGGCGCCGAAGGCGAAACGGCGCAGAGTGATGCGGCCGCGGGCGGCGAGGTGGCCGAAGGGACTCTCGATCGCGGGGTGCTCCTGATCGCTGATCAGCACCTCGTCGCCGGGGCGCCAGGGGATGCCGGCGGCCACAAGGTTGATGCCGTCGTTGGCGTTGCCGGTGAGCGCGAGCGTCTCGGGCGGGGCGCCGATCAAGGCGGCCAGGCGCCTGCGGGCCTGCTCCCGCTCCGCCTCCAGGTCGGCGTGGGCGAAGTGGCCCACGCGCTCGTAGCGGGCCGTGGCCTCCAGGTGGCGCTGGAGAGCGGGCTCGGGCATCAGTCCGTGGGTGCCGAGATTAAGGTAGGTGAGGTCGGCGAGGGCGGGAAAATCGGCGCGGACAGGGGAGGGCATCGCGGCTCCTCGATTGGGGCGAACACCTGACGGCGAACAGACGCCGGGGGACGAGCCCCATTATAGCCGAGCAGGTTAGCTTCCTGGGGCGAAGACGATCCTGAACGATCGCCCGATGGCGCCCTCGGGGCAGTAGGTCTCACAGAGCGGGCAGAACGTGCAGGCCGCGGGCCGCGTGATCACCGCCTTGTTGTCCTTGAGCTCCACGGCGTTGGTCGGGCAGAGCTCCACACAGATCCCGCAGCCGGTGCAGCGCTGTAGATCAATATCTGGCAATATCCGCTTTTTTGATTGCGCTGACATCATAAGTGCCTTTCATAAAGCCGAAGGCGAGCAGAAGCGCTCCGCTCGTCCGTCGGGCCACCCTGCGAGATATGAGCAAGCTCAAGGGATCGCCGACTGGAAGCATCCCTGCGCCGCGACCAGCGAGGCAGGTGTGGGTCACGATCGGCTCAAACCCGCCCGCCGCGAGCTCGAGCTCCTTGATCGCACCTTGGGCCAGCGAGAGGTAGTCGCCTGCGAGCCCGGCCCTTCATTACCCAGCATCAGGATTACTCCATCGGAGTCGCCGGCGTGGGTGTTCGCTACTGGTAGCATACGGCGAGGGCCGCGGGGAAGCAGTGACCTTTATCACAAGGTGATACTCAGCGTTGCGGCGGGCGCCGCGGGCGTGCTAC